>JAPSGM010000038.1 GCA_031177555.1 Chloroflexota bacterium | reverse complement strand
TCGCCTAATTGCCGGTGAGAGCAAACGGGCGACTCCGGCGGCGGCCCAGGGGCCGCTCCGGCGCGAATTCATGCTCCGTGTGAAACGTGACGGAGCTACACCACCCGGATCGTGTTGAGCTCGGTGACGCTCGACACGCCGGCGAGCGCCATCGCCTGCTCCAGCTCACCGGTGATGATGTCGAGCACCCGGCCCACGCCAGCCTCGCCATCGACCGCCAGGCCCCAGATCACGGGCCGCCCGATGCCGACCGCCGTGGCGCCCAGCGCCAGCGCGATCAGCGCATCGGTCCCGCGCCGGACGCCGCCGTCCATCAGGACCGGCACCCGGCCCGCGACCGCCTCGAGCACAGCGGGGAGCGCGTCCAGGCTGGCGATGGCACCATCCAGCTGCCGGCCTCCATGGTTGCTCACGTCGATGGCGGCCGCGCCGTGCGCCACCGCCAGCCGCGCATCGTCCGGGTGGAGGATCCCCTTCACCACGACCGGCAGGCCGAAGCCGGCGACCCACTCGAGGTCGTCCCAGGTCAGGCGGCTGACGAAGGCCACGTCGGCCGCCTGCTCGTCCCCGACGCCCGCGGCCCGGGCGATGTTCGGCAGCCCCACGCCCTCCGGGATGCGGAACCCCACGCGGATGTCACGCTCGCGACGCCCGAGGCGCTGCAGGTCCACGGTCATCACCAGCGCCTCGTAGCCCAGCGAGACGGCGCGCTCGACCATGGCGCGGCGCGCGCCCGGATCGGCCAGGAGGTAGACCTGGTACCAGCGTGGACCGCCGGCCTCGGCAATGTCGCCCATGTCGGTGGAGGCTGATGACGAGAGGGTCACGGTGATGCCGCGCGCCGCGGCGGCGCGGGCGGTGGCCAGCTCGCCGTCCGGGTGCGCCATCCGCTGGAGGGCGGTGGGGGCGATCCAGATCGGCGTCGGCCAGCGCCGGCCGAGGAGCTCGACGCCGGTGTCGACCTCGGCCACATCGGTCATCACCCGCGGGATCATCCGGCGTCGGTCGAACGCGGCGCGGTTGTCGCGCAGCGTCCGCTCGTCCAGCGCGCCACCGGTGAAGTACGCCAGCGGACCGGCCGGGATCCGTTCGGCGGCTGCGCGCTCATAATCGTCCAGGTTCACAAGGTTCGGGTCCACCGTCAGGTCGGGCTCGAACCCGGCCATGGCCGGCCGGTCCGGGACCGGCAATCCGCGAACCGGCGGGCGCGGCAGGTCTGACATGGCGGGAAGCGTAGCGGCCCGCGTAGCATCCGCGCCATGACCTTCGATCCCTCCGCTCCACTCCCGGGGGCGCCCGATCCGTGGACGGGCTCGACCATGCCCGAGTGGCGCGACGGACCGCCCTATGCCATGACCGAGATGATCGCCGCCGAGCCGGCGCTGGCCGAGCGCATCGCCCGCCGCCTGGCTGGCGCCTCGGCGGTGTCCGCGCTCGCCGCCGCCATGCGCAAGGCCGCAGCGGTGGGCGAACCGACGCTGTTCACCGGCTGCGGCACCTCCGAGCATGCCGCCATGGCGGCTGCCGCTGTCCTTGCCGATGCGCTGCGCGGCGTAGGACTCCCAGCCGACCGGGTTGCATCGATCCAGGCATTCGAGCTGGCCGGAATGCTGCCCGCGCAAGGCGTGGTCGTGGCGGTCTCGCATGAAGGAGGCACCTGGGCCACGAACCTGGCCCTCGAACGAGCTCGCGACGCGGGCGCGGCCACGGCGCTGATCACCGTGGGCGCGGGCTCGCCGGGCGCAGCCCTGGCCGAGTATCTGCTCCTCACCGGCGAGCAGGACCGGAGCTGGTGCCACACCGTCGGGTACCTCTCGCCAATGGTTGCCGCCGCGGTGCTTGGCGCCGCCATCGGTGGGGCCGAGGTGTCGCCGGTGACGCTCCGCGGGCTGCTCGACGCCGCGGACCATCCCCCCGCCGCCGAGGAGGCCGCGGCCGCGCTCGCCGGGTGCCGGCGGGTGGTCGTCGTGGGCTCGGGCGTGGACTACGCCACCGCCCGCGAGCTGGCCCTCAAAGTGGAGGAGGGCGCCCACCTGCCCGCCACGGCGCACCGGCTCGAGACGATCCGGCACGGCCACCTCGCCGCCGCGGATGCTTCGACCGGGCTGGTCCTCGTTCTGACCGATGCGCACGCCCGCGATGCCGAGCTGGTGGAGCGGGCACTGTCCGTCCTGCACGCGGCTGCAGCGATAGGGATGCCGGCGGCGGCGCTGGTGGCGGCCGACCTGGGTGACTACCTTCCGCTGGAGCTGACCCCGGCCGGGCGCGCCGCGGTCCCGATCGTGGGCGGCCTGCCGCGGGTGGTCAATGCCGCGCTGGGTTCGGCCATTCCGCTGCAGCTGCTCACCGAGCGCCTCGCGAGGGCGCGCGGCGTGAACCCGGACACGCTGGGTCGCGAGGATCCCCGCCAGGCCGCCGCCGCCGACGCGTAGGCCGCTGGTGCGTTGGCCTGTGCTCGACTTGCGATATGTGAATCAGGGTCGCGCTAAGTGACTCGCGGGGCGGTTCAACGGAAGAGCCGCCGGGTCCCTGAGCGTGGATCGAAACCGAAGGTGCCCCGCTGGCGGCACCCGACCGACGTAACGTGACCACCATTCACATCCCGTAAGTCGGTAGCCGCCGACCTGCGAAACGTGACCACCATTCACATCCCGCAAGTCGGTCGGTCCTGGCCGCGAGAGCCATGCCGCGCCCATGCCGCGCCGCCAGCCGCGCGTATCATCGGGGAGCCGTGGCAAGCCTGATCGAGTGCGTCCCCAACTTCTCCGAAGGGCGCAGGCCGGAGGTGATCGAGGAGATCGTCACCTCCATCGGCCAGATCGACGGCGTCGCGGTCCTCGACTTCTCCAGGGACGAGACCCACAACCGCAGCGTCGTCACGTTCGCGGGCGCGGCGGAGTCCGTGGTGCGGGCCGCGACGGCGGCCGTCGGCCGCGCCCTCGAGCTCATCGACATGGAGCGGCACGCCGGGGCGCACCCGCGCATCGGTGCAGTGGACGTCATGCCGTTCGTCCCGCTGGGCACCACGCGCCTGGCGGAGTGCGTGGACCTCGCCCGCCGCTTCGGCGAGCAGATCGCCATGCGCTTCGACATCCCTGTCTACCTCTATGGCGATGCCGCGCTGCGGCCAGGGCGCCACCGCCTGGCCGACGTGCGCCGCGGGCAGTATGAGGGGCTCAAGGCGGAGATCGGCGTCAACCCCGATCGCGCGCCGGACTACGGCCCCGCGCGACTGCATCCGCGCGGTGGCGCCATCGCGGTCGGCGCCCGCAAGCCGCTGATCGCCTTCAATGTCAACCTGGCCACCGACGACCTGTCCGTCGCCAAGCGCATCGCCCACGCCGTCCGGGAGTCATCGGGCGGGCTGCCGGCCGTGCAGGCTATGGGCGTCCTGCTCGAGAACCCGGGCGAAAAGCGGTATGCGCAGGTCAGCATGAACCTCGTCGACTGGGAACGCACCGGCATCAGCCGCGCGGTCCGGGAGATCCGGCGCCTGGCGCTGGAGGCCGGGACCGATATAGACCACTGCGAGCTCATCGGCCTGGCGCCCACCGGCGCACTGCTGGAGGTGGCCGCCGACGCTCTCGGCCTCCGCAGCTTCTCGGTCGATCAGGCCCTCGAGCTGCGCCTCACCAGGGACCGATAACACCAATCCGGTGGTGCCCGCGCGCGCCACCGCCGGATTGCGGCACGCATTTTGCTTTCCCCAGCCCGACGGAGGGGACCGCGTCCTGTGCCTGGACGCTGCATGCAGGCTTGGAGACGGCAAGAGGGGACATGAGTCCATCGAGGGACCGCCGGGGTGCGGCGGCACGGGTCATTGGGTGGGGGGTCGTGGCGGCTGCCTACGCCCTCGTGCTGGCCTGGGCCAGCGGCATGACCGCCGACCCGGCAGCCGCCGAGGCGACGACGACCACCGAGGTCGCCGGGGTGCTTGCGCCGGCGCCGGCCGAGGTTGAGGCCGTTTCCACCGTCACCACCACGCCGGCCGCCGTCGATGTGGCCGGCCCCGCGGAAGAGCCCGTGGTGACGCTGGCGCTGGCCAGCGCCATGGTCCTTCTCGCCGGCCTTGGGTACCTTGCCCACGCCATCCTGGGCCGCAGCGCTCGCCACCTCCGGCGCGAGCGCGAGGGAGCGACTCGGATCGCGATCCGCCACATCACGACGCTGCTCTAGTCGGCGATCCTGAGCCGCCCGCTCTCGCGCCGCTCCCCGGTGCAGCGGGGTTCACCAGCCGTGGGGGGCTAGAATCGGCCGCCCATGGCCAGTCTGCGCGACGCCCTCATCGGCGCCATCACCTCGGCGCGGGATGCCGCCATCGCGGAGGGCGAGCTGCGCCTGCCGGAGGGCGCGACCCTCCCGCCGGTCGGGCTCGAGCGGCCGGCGCGTCCGGAGCACGGCGACTACGCCTCGAACGCCGCGATGCGGCTCGCGCCCGTCGTCCGCGACGCGCCGATGCGCATCGCCGAGACGCTCCAGCGCCACCTCGGCATGCCGGACGGCGTCGCCGAGGTCCACCTCGCGCCGCCGGGATTCCTCAACCTGCGCCTCGACCCGGCCTGGATCGCCGGACGCGTGGCGGACATCCGATCGCAGGGCGACGGCTTCGGCCGCGTACGCGTGAACGACCCGCGGCGCATCAACGTCGAGTTCGTCAGCGCCAACCCCACGGGCCCGCTGACGGTGGGCAACGCGCGCGGTGCCTTCGTCGGCGACCTGCTGTGCCGCGTCCTGGAGAGCGTCGGCCACGAGGTGACGCGCGAGTACTACTTCAACGACTTCAACGCGCAGGTGCGCAACCTGGGGCTATCGGTCCTGGCCCGACGCACGGGACAGCCGATCCCCGAGGACGGCTACCACGGGGAGTACGTGGCCGATCTGGCCGCTGGAGTCCCCGATGACCTGTGGGCCGCGGCCACCGCGCCGGGCGCCGAGGCTGACGCCATCCTGGGCCGCTGGGCATCCGAGAGGGTGCGCGCCGGCATCGAGGAGAGCCTGGCCGGCCTGGGCGTTCGCTTCGACGTGTGGACCACGGAGGGCTCGCTGTACGAGGAGAGCTGGGTCGAGCGCGGCGTGCAGCAGCTGCGTGACCGCGGCCACGTCTACGAGGAGGACGGCGCGACCTGGTTTCGCTCCAGCTCCTTCGGCGACGACAAGGATCGGGTCGTGTTCCGTTCCGACGGCCGGCCGACGTACTTCGCCTCCGATATCGGCTACCTGGGGCAGAAGTTCAGCCGCGGCTTCTCCGAGCTGATCTACCTGTGGGGCGAGGACCATCACGGAACGGTGGCTCGCAACCGGGCGGCGGCGGTGGCCCTGGGCTTCGACCCCTCATCGGTGCACTGGGTGCTGATGGCCTGGGTCCGCTTCGTGCGCGACGGCCGGGAGATCGGCATGAGCAAGCGCGCCGGCGAGTTCATCAGCCTGGACGAGCTGCTGGCCGAGATCGGGCCGGACGCCGCCCGCTGGTTCTTCGGCTCCCGCGCGCACACGACCGGCATCGACTTCGACATCGAGCTGGCCAAGCGCCAGAGCTCGGAGAACCCGGTGTACTACGTCCAGTACGCCCACGCCCGATGCAGCTCCATCCTGCGCAACGCCACGGCCGCCGGCGTCGAGGCCGATGCCACGGCGGGATTGGAGCTGCTGCACCATCCGGCTGAGCAGGCGATGATCAAGCACCTCCTGCTGCTGCCCGATGTCGTGGCGGACGCCGCCGAGCGGCGCGAGACCCACGAGCTGACGCGCTACACCCTCGAGATCGCCCAGCTCTTCAGCCAGTTCTACCGGGACTGCCGCGTCCTGTCCGATGACCCTGCCGAGGCAGACCTGTCCCGCGCCCGGCTGGCCCTGACCGATGCCACCCGCCAGGTGATCGCCAACGCGCTGGGCCTGCTTGGCATCTCCGCGCCGGCGTCGATGTAGGCGCTACCGCTCGAGGCGCGGGAGTGCCGCGGCCAGCACCCCGTCCGAGCTGGCGTGAACGACCAGCGTCTCCGTGTCCGAGGCCCGGACCAGCTCCGACGCCAGCCCGCCCGGGTTAGCGGCGCCGTATGCCGCCGCGAACTGGTCGGCCTCCGCGGGAGCGTCCCAGGCGATGCGCCACGCCAGCATCCAGGCGTCGTCGAGGCCGGTGGCCACGACCAGGCGGTCGCCGCCCCAGCCCATGGCCGCGTCGGCCGCAGTGCGATCGGCGACGCCCAGGTCGGCCAGCCAGATGTGGATCATGGCCTCCCCCATGGTCGTCGCCTCGAGGTCGCGCCAGCCCCGGCCGAAGATGTCCGCCAGCGCGGCCGCCTCGACGCGCACCGGCTCCTCGCCGGCCAGGTACTTGTCGGGGTGGATGACCTGCTCGGTGGAGGCCGGCGCATCGGTGTAGGCATCGTCCACGGCTTCCCAGCCGCCGGTCCTGCGGAGCGCCGTGACGAAGGCCAGGCCCTGCTCGTACGGGAAGAGCAGCTGCGCCACCATCCAGCCGGGGACCCCGCTCAGGTCCGGCAACGGCTGTGCGCCGACCTCGGCGAGCTCCTCGGCACTGAGGCTCTGTAAGGCCCACTGGAACATGAGCGCGGTCGCGTCGCCCTCCTCCAAGGCCTGCCGCGCCAGGATGGCGTCGTCGTCGGTGAGGTCCTCTCGCGCGTCGAAGCTGTCGAACGCCGCGTCCTGCAGGGCGTGGGTGTACTCGTGGGCGTAGGTGATGCGCGCCGTGACGCTGAGCCCCTCGTCGCTGACCACGACCATGCGCTCCTCGATCGGGTCGTAGAACCCGATCACCTGGCCCTCCAGCAGCCGCTGGGTCAGCTCGCGCAGGTCCTGGTCCGCGTCCAGCAGCCCCATCGCCCGCAGCGTCATGTTCGAGCGGAAGAGCTCCTGCTCGGTCCACTCGGCGGCGAGCAGCTCCTCCAGCTCCACGGCGAGCTGGTCGCGGCCGATGATCTCCGCCGGCCCGATGTCCGGCGCCTCCAGGCCGCGCAGCTCGAGGACCTCGGCTTCGATGGCCGCGAAGACCTCGGCGGGGTCGGCGGGGGTCGCCTGCTGCGTCGCCGACGGCCCGGCGGAGACATCGGCGCTGGCTGCCGCCGAGGGGGACGCGCCGGCGGTGGGGGGCTCCACGCGGACCGCCACCAGCACGACGACTGCGGCCGCGCTCAGGAGCGCGACGAGCGCGAGGACCAGGATCCGGCCGGCGACGGGCATCGGCCCATTCTCCCATCCGCCAAACGTTCAGGTTTCTTAAGGCTCATCGGCCTTGGGGATTCACATCCGCTCGGTAGCGTTACGTCCGCGAGTTGGAGATCCAGTCGGGTTTCTACCTCCACCCTCCCTCCTTCGAGCGCCGGTGTCATTGGGCGGGCACCGGCGCTCGTGCTGTCCGGCTACACTCCCCCGACCGATGGAGATCACCTGGTACGGCCGCGCCTGCTTCCGCCTGAAGGGGCGCGAGGCGACGGTCATCACCGACCCGTGCCCGCCGTCGACCGGCTTCGTGGCCGGCAGGCACGACGTGGACCTGCTGACCCTGTCCCACGACCACAAGGACCATGCCTACACCCGCTCGATCACGGCCGGCCTGACGCTGACGCGACCGGGTGAGTACGAGTACCACGGCGCCCTGGTTACCGGCGTCCGCACCTTCCACGACGGGTCACGCGGGGCGGAGCGCGGTGGCAACGTCGTCTTCAGCGTCGAGCTCGACGGCGTGCACGTCGGCCACCTCGGGGACCTGGGCCACCTCCTGACCGAAGAGCAGCTCTCCGAGCTCGGGCCCGTGGACGTGCTCCTGGTGCCCGCCGGCGGCACCTTCACCATCTCGCCGGCCGAGGCCGCCGAGGTCGTGGCTCAGGTCAGCCCAAAGATCGTGATCCCCATGCACTACGCTGTGGATGGCGGCTCCACCGACCTGATGAGCGCCGACAAGTTCCTGCATGAGATGGGCATCACCGACCCGGTCCGCCAGCCCAAGGCAGCCGTGACCCACAGCTCGCTCCCGGACGAGAGTCAGGTCGTCCTGCTCGAGCCGCGGGGTCGCACCGGCTGAAATCCCCAGTACCACCTTCCCAGGACCGATGGTGCCCGGCAGCAACACTTCCGCCGCGCCCGTACTGCACCAGACCACACCTGTATGTCACTTGCGGGACAAACTCGCTGCCCATGGGTACTAGTCAGGTGCAGGACTTGCTAGTACTCTGCGCATCCCAAGACCCAGGGGGAGCACGGCGCCTGAGCCGCACACCAGGGGATCTGGAGATCACAGGAGACCTTATCGATGGATACATCTAACGCCCCAGAGCGCCGGCTGGTGCGGCCGGCCGCCCTGCTGGCAGCGCTGTCCGCCCTCGGCCTCACCTTCTCATTGATGATCGGCCCGGCGCCGGCCACGCACGTGAGCCCGCAGCTGTTCCAGGGCAATCCGACATGTGGCGACTTCGGAGACTTCGAGCACGAGTTCAAGATCGAGCCCGTGACAGCCGGGCTTCACGAGGATCCGGACAGCGACTTCGAGGTCACGATCACGATCGTCCAGACCGATGACGGCCCGACGTTCAACTTCACCTCGAACCTGGCGGTGCAGGCCGTCTTCGTGAAGGGCGGGCCTGGCGGGAACCTGTATGACTATGGTGACGCCGGCACGACGTCGGACACCGGACTGCACGCCCCGGGCAATGACCAGGGCACCGCAGTTCAGACTCCGCCGTGGTCGGGGCTGAGCCACATCTCCTTCTGCTTCCCGGATGCTCCGGAGGAGTCGGAGGCGCCATCGGTCGAGTCGGTTCCGCCGTCGGTCGAGTCGGTCCCGCCGTCGGTCGAGTCGGTCCCGCCGTCGGTCGAGTCCGTCCCGCCGTCGATCGAGGAGTCGGTGGAGGCTTCGGTCGAGGAGTCTGTTGAGGCTTCGGTCGAGCAGTCTGTTGAGGCTTCGGTCGAGCAGTCCGTCATGGGCGGCACCGGAACCCCGGCGCCGAGCACGCCGGACACCGCGATGGGCGCCGACAACGGGCCGAGCCCGCTGCCGACCATCGTCTTCGGTGCGATCCTGCTGGCCTCGCTGGCCGGACTCGCCTGGGTCAACGTGCAGGCGGTGCGTACCCGCAGCTGACCCGTCAGCACTGCTGAGGGCCCCCGGTCTTCGGACCGGGGGCTTTCTCTTGGCCATTGGCCCGGTACCCAGGGCAGTGGCGTACCAGGACCCGTTGCGGAACGTCAACGGCTTCTGCCGGGCTGAACCCCACCAGACCGCATCGGACTGTGAAGGGCGAGTCAAGTAGGGGGTTACCAAAGTACCGGGCAGGTGTGATACTGCGTTTCCTGCCTTGATCGGCGGGCGTCCGAGCGATCTGGGGGATGGCGAGGGCGAACGTCATATCGGCTCATCGCCCGGAGGGGAAGCAGCGGGAGCCGCGCAATCGAAGACGGGTCGAGCGGATCGGACCGGCAGAGCTGCCCTGACCGTCCCGATCTCGATCGCAACTCCAGCGGACACGACCCGTCCACCTGGATTTGCCCTTATCGATTCATCGACCGGCGGTCGCGGGCAGACGACCGACCCAAGTGCCAAGGGGGCACCCGAGCATGACTACCCGAGCGAATTCCTTCCGCGCGCTTCCCATCCTGGTGGCCTTCCTCCTCAACGTCGTGGTCGGCCCGCTGGCACCGGTGACGCAGCTCTCGTCCGCTCCTGTGCTGGCGCTGGGGCCGTCGTCGTTCGACGTCCTGGACGGCAACCTGGAGGTCAACGGCGACGAGATCGACTGGTGTACGCCGCCGCCGAACCTCGTCACCGAAGACGACACCGCGAGCGGGTCGAACGACACGTCCTTCTCGAGCAACAACAACAAGGAGGACAGTGACGTCCCGACTCTCTCGACCGGGACCATCCCGAACAACAAGGACGACCTCCTTCGCGAGTACATCGCCAGCGAGACGATCAGCACCGCGACAGGCCCTGCCTTGTTCGTCTACCTCGCCTGGGTCCGCGCTGATTCGACCGGCACCAGCACCATCGACTACGAGTTCAACCAGTCCGATGAGGTCAGCTCGAACGGCGTGACGAAGGTCCGCACCGAAGGCGACCTGCTGATCACCTTCGACTTCCAGGCCAACCCCGGGTCGATCGGTGGCTACAAGGTCGACCTGATCCTCCGCACGTGGGACAGCGATGCCAAAGACCAGCCCGATCCCACCAGCTCGCCGGCCAACAAGGGCCGCTGGGTGAATCCGGTCAACCTCGTCACTAGCGGCCTGGCCGAGGGATCGGTCAACGCTGACAGCGTCTGGGACTGCGTCGAGGATCCGGACCCCGCGGGCCCGAACGTCAACCTGGCCGAGGCGACCTTCGGTGAGGCGGCGCTCAACCTGACCGCGATCCTGGGCGGCGACTGCCGCGCCTTCGGCAGCGTGTTCACCAAGAGTCGCTCGTCGAACTCGTTCAGCGCCGACCTGAAGGACCGCATCGACCCGGTCCCCGTCGACTTCAGCACCTGCGGGCAGATTACGATCCTCAAGGACGACGAGGACGGCGACTCGCTTGGCGGCGCCACCTTCAGCATCACCCCGAATCCCTTCACCAAGACCGGCTCGCTCAGCGTCACGGACAACCAGGACCCGGACGATGACGCCGATGAAGGCGTCATCCACCTGTCCGATGTCGAGCCCGGCGAGTACGAGGTGTGCGAGACCGATGCGCCCGACGGGTACATCATCGACACCAATTGCCAGACGCTGACGGTCGACTTCAACGGATCGGTCACGTTCGGTCCGTTCGTGAACGGCCTGGGCGATATCAACTGGGAGAAGGTCGACGAGCAGAGCGGTGATCTTCTCGGCGGGGCCACCTTCACCGTGGAGGGTATCGACGGCGCTGCCGATGGCTTCGGCCCGATCACCGTCGCCGACAACGGCCCGAACGACGCGGACCCGGACGACGGCGAGTTCCTCGTCACCGGGCTGCTGCTCGGGACCTACCTCATCACCGAGACGGTGCCGCCGACCGGCTACGACCTGCCCGCCGATCCGGACCAGGAGGTCGTGCTCAGCGGCGAGACCGCTTCGGCTGACGTGGCCTTCGAGGATCCGCCTCGGCGCGATCCGCGCGTGGAGAAGACGGCCGACCTCGACCCGGTGATCGCCGGGCACGAGGCGAGCTTCACCATCGTCGTGACCGCGGGCGGGGTCGGCGACTCGGAGGGCGTCGAGCTCGATGACGACAATCCGGCCGGTTCCGGCCGGACGTGGACCGTGACCGGCGCCGACAAGGACGACTGCGACGACCTCAGCATCGAGCCCGGTGAGCCGCTCCACTGCGACTTCGGCACGATCGAGAACGGCGACAGCCGGACCGTGAAGATCACGATGACCGCGCTCGAGGACGACTGCGAGAACGGCATCGCCAACACGGCGACCATCACGGCCGACGACGA
>JAPSGM010000360.1 GCA_031177555.1 Chloroflexota bacterium | reverse complement strand
CGAGATGCTGGCGATGGTCAGGAGGACGGCGACCACCGACAACACGTTCCCGCCGAGCACCGGGATCGAGGCGTCGGCCAGCTCCTGGGCTGCCGCGGCCGGCGTGCGGAGGTCGATCTCGCCGACGGAGACGATGACGAGCAGCGTGGCCGCCAGCAGGGCGCCGTCCCCGACCTGGAGGTTGCGCCGGGTCCGCCGGGCCGAGCGCGGCGCCGGTAGCCAGGTGGCCCGGTGGGCCACCAGCGCAGCCAAGGCGATGCCGGCCAGGATCCAGGCGGCGCACAGCAGGCCGAGGGTGGCGGCGAAGGCCACCGACGTCGTCGCCGCCGTCAGAAGCGAGGCCAGTACGAAGAAGCGGCGGCCCCGAAGATCCCCCTGCAGGTTGCGGCCGGCGAAGGACTGTACGACCAGGCCGACACCGGTGGTGAGCAGGGCCAACAGAGTGGTGACGCGAGATGCGTGCAGGCCGACCAGCGCGTCGCCATCGTCCCCTTCGACGACGGCTGAGACCGGCCCGTCCATGGCCACGACGACGGCCACGACGACGGCCAGGACGAAGGCGGCAGAGGCCGCTCGTACAGCCCATCGGGAGGACCGCTCCCCGACCATCACCGTGGGGGTCGACCAGCCGGCGGGGCGGGCGGCGGCGATCGCCGCGGCGGCGATGGCGGGCAGCGCGGGGACCGCGATCACCAACAGCTCGGGCAGCGTCATCGCGACCGGGGCACCCTACGCACCAAAACGCCAGGTTCTCATTCGATGGTCAGGCGCTGTCTCGCCGGCCGGCGGCATCTCCAGATCGAAGGCCCGACCCCGAGAGGCGGGAGATGTCGACCGCCACACCCAGCGCCCCTGCAGCGCGCGCGGCGGCGATGTCACCAGGTCCCAGCCCCCCTTGGGCGTAGACCGGCAAAGGACTGGCAGCGACGAGCGCCTGCAGGCCGTCCCAACCCAGCGCCTGGTCCCCGGGGTGCGCAGCCGTGGGGAGAACCGGCGACAGGAGGACGACGTCGGCACCCAGTGCACTGGCGCGCTCGAGGTCCCGTGTGTTGTGAGCTGACACCGCCCACAGACGGGTCGGCGGCCGCTCTGTGGCAGCGGCCAGCCCGGCGGCGCTGCTGTGCAGGCCGCAGGCCCCGGCCTGGCGTGCCTCCAGTGCCGTCCCGGACAGGAGGAGGCGCAGCCCGGTCCCCCGCCTGAGTTGGCGCAGCCGGCGGGTGAGCTGGACCCGTTGGCCAGGCGCCAGCTCCAGTGCTCGCACGATCAGGAGCCGCAGGCCGCCCGCCGCCAACGACGGGATCCTCGCCAGCAGCTCCTCGGGAGCGCCCGGCTGGCGGTCCACCCGGGCGACTCCCACCAGCTCGGGGAGTGCCAACGTGGCAAAGGCGAGTTCGTTGCTCGGCAGCAGTGGTCCGACCGTCGGACTGGTGGGGTCCACCCATGCCAGCCGCTGGCCTTCCCTGCCCTTCGGCTCGCCCGACCACCGGCGCACGTGGAACCAGTGCAACCGAACCCGCTTGGCCGGGAAGTCGTGCTCGTAGACCCGCCACGGCGCGAGCTCGAGGGCCTGGACGCCGACCTCCTCGAGCAGCTCGCGCGCCGCGGCCTGAACCGGGCTTTCGCCGGGGTCGATCTGGCCCCCGGGGAGCTCCCAGAAGCCGGCCGCGTCCCTGCCCGGCTTGCGCTCTGCCAGCAACACGCGGCCGTCGGGCGCGCGGAGGACGCCGACGGCCACGTCGACCACGGGACGACCGACGAGGGGTAGACGGCGCCCAGGCAGCATCAGTCCGGCCAGACGGGCAGCGGGTACAGCGAAAGAGGCCGCCGTCGCGATTGCGTCGTCGCCCGGTCCTCGGCGTCCGCTTGTCGGGTCTGTGCCGGAGGGGCTGAGTCCCCACCGGCATTCCCCCTCGGAGCTCTTTGGGCGATGGGTTCGCCCTCCGGTCCGAG
>JAPSGM010000171.1 GCA_031177555.1 Chloroflexota bacterium | reverse complement strand
GCAAGCACTCAGCCCAGCCGCGACCAGACGCCGACCGGCTCGAACCGCATGGGCACGTCGACCAGGATCAGCTCGCTTGTCTCGGCGGCGCGGATGGGGAGCGCCGCTTCATCGGTCACCTTGGCACCGTCGCCGGTGGCCAGCTGCTCACCGCCGAAGGCGGCACTGCCCTCGATCAGGTAGGCGTACACGCCACGTCCCGGCCCGATAGCGTGGCTCACCTCCGTCCCCGTCTCCAGCCGGGCGACATGGACCGATGCGTCCTGGTGCACCCGCACCCGGTCGCCGGTCCCGGGACCGATGACCTCCAGCAGCCGGTTGGCGCGGTCCTCGGTGGTGAACACGCGCTGCTCCACCCCGGGCGGGAGGTCGGCGGTGTCGGGCAGGATCCAGATCTGGATGAAGCGCATCGGCTCCGTGGAGGAGGCGTTCAGCTCCGAATGCAGGGCGCCCGAGCCCAGGGTCATGCGCTGGACCGAGCCGGCCGGCAGGGGACCGAACGGCCCGCCCACGTTGTCCCGGTGCCCGAACAGGCCCTCCACCACGTAGGTGAGCCCCTCCACGTCGCGGTGCGGGTGCAGCGGCCAGACCGCTCCAGGGATGAGGCGGTCGTCGTTGAAGACGCGCATGGCGCCGAAGCTGTCGTTCTCCGGGTCGCGGTACTGGTCGAAGCTGAAGTGCCAGCGGGCGCGGAACCAGCCGCCCTCGGTGTCGTGGATATCCGCGTCGCGCCTGACGGTGATCATGCCGTTCTCCTCTGCATCAGCAGTATCGACCGGCGGGCTGCCTGCTGTCACGGGTCGGCCGTGGACCCGTGGACCCGTGGACCTATGCCGTGGGGTCCGCCGACGGCAGCCGCCGCCCTGTTTCCGCCAGAGCATGAAATTGGGCCTGAGGCCCGTTTTCGGGCGCGAAGCTGCCCGGAATTTGCCGACGCGAGCATGTTGACGGCAGGCAGAGGGCCCTGCTTCCCGGATTCATGCTCAGGGCGAAAACCGCAGTGGTCCGCGCCAAGGGCAGGCGAGGCATGCGCCGTGCACGTCGGCGATCCGCATGTCACTCGAAGCTGTCAGCGACCTGTGGTGGAAGAACGCGGTGATCTACTGCGTCGACACGCAGGCGTTCCTCGACACCGACGGCGACGGCATCGGCGACCTGGACGGGCTGACGCAGCGGATCGACTACCTGGGCGGGCTGGGAGTCACCTTCCTGTGGCTGATGCCGATCTACCCCTCGCCGGAACGCGACTACGGCTACGACGTGGCGGACTACTACGACGTGGCCGACAAGTACGGGAGTCTCGGCGACCTGGTCGAGTTGGTGCGCGTGGCCCGCGAGCGCGGGATCCGGGTCATCGCGGACCTGGTGATCAATCACACCTCGATCGACCACCCGTGGTTCCAGAAGGCCCGCCGCGGCCATCCGCTGTTCCGCGACTTCTACGTGTGGGCCGACGAGAAGCCGCCGAATGCCGACGCGGGCGTCATCTTCCCCGGCAAGCAGGAGGGCATCTGGTCGTACGACCGCGCGGCACGACGCTGGTACATGCATCGGTTCTACCCGCACCAGCCGGACCTGAACATCAACAACCCGCTGGTGCGCAACGAGATCCACAAGGTCATCGGCTTCTGGCTGGAGCTCGGCCTCTCGGGATTCCGGATCGACGCGGTCCCATTCCTCATCGAGCAGGCCGATCCCGATAACCCGGCGGTCAGCGACCCGCACGACTACCTGCGCGACATCCGCGATTTCGCCGGCCGCCGCCGGGGTGACGTGCTGCTGCTGGCCGAGGCCAACGAGCCGCTGGACAAGATCTCGAACTTTTTCGGCGAGCACGGCAACCAGATGCAAATGCTCTTCAACTTCGTCGTCAATCAGGCGCTCTACCTCGGGTTCGTCCGCGGCACGGCCGAGCCGGTGGCCGAGGCGCTGCGGTCGCTGCCCGACACGCCGCCGGAATCGCAGTGGGCGAACTTCATCAAGAACCACGACGAGGCGAGCCTGGACAAGCTCAGCGACGCGGAGCGCCAGGAAGTCTTCGCCGCCTTCGCCCCCAAGGAGTCGATGCGGCTCTTCGAGCGGGGCATCCGCCGCCGCTTCCCGAGCATGGTCGACGGCGATCGGCGGCGCATGGAGCTCGCCTACAGCCTGATGTTCAGCCTGCCGGGAACGCCGGTGCTGTTCTACGGGGAGGAGATTGGCCTGGGAGACGACCAGCGCCTGACCGATCGCGAGGCGGTCCGCCTGCCGATGCAGTGGTCATCCGAGCCGGGCGCCGGCTTCACCACCGCCGACGAGTCACGCGTCCCGCGGCGGCCGTTGCGCGACGGGCCGTTCGGCTACCTGCGGGTGAACACTGAGGCCCAGCGGCACGATCGCGGCTCCTTCCTGAACTGGATGGAGCGTGCCATCCGCACGCGCAAGGAGTGGCCCGAGCTCGGCTGGGGCGAGTGGCGGATCCTGGGGGCGCGCAACCCCGCGGTGCTGGCGCACGTCGCCACCTGGGACGGGTCGAGCGCCCTGGCCGTCCACAACTTCGCCGATGAGCCGGCACGCGTGACGATCCGGCTGCCGGAGGACACCCGTGAGGGGCGCTGGCAGCACATCTTCGGCCCGACCGACGGCGATGCCCCGGCCATCGAGAAGGGGCGATTGAGCCTGGAGCTCGAGCCATACGGGTACCACTGGTTCGGCCGGCGGGAAGGCGTGTGATCGTGGCGACCCCGGCCATCGGCTTCCATGCCAGCCACGAGCAGTTCGCGCCCGACCGCCTGCTGCGGCTGGTCCGCCAGGCCGAGGCCGCCGGCTTCCACGCCGCGATGTGCTCCGACCACTGGGCGCCGTGGAGCGAGGCCCAGGGCCAGTCCGGCTTCGCCTGGTCGTGGCTGGGCTCCGCGCTCGAGGCGACGTCGCTGCCCTTCGGCGTGGTCAACGCGCCGGGACAGCGCTACCACCCGGCCATCGTGGCCCAGGCGGCCGCCACGCTGAGCGCCATGTACCCCGGTCGCCTGTGGCTGGCGGTCGGCTCGGGGCAGCGCCTCAACGAGCACATCACCGGCGAAGCATGGCCGGTCAAGGAGGATCGCAACGCCCGTCTCCGGGAAGCGGCCGACGTCATGCGTCGCCTGTGGGCCGGCGAGACGGTGTCGCACGATGGCCACGTGACCGTATCGGAGGCGCGGCTGTGGACGCGGCCGGCGGAGCCGCCGATGCTCGTGGGCGCGGCGGTCACCCCGCAAACCGCCGGATGGGTCGCGGAGTGGGCCGACGCGCTGATCACCGTGGTCCAGCCGCGCGAGGCGCTACGAAAGGTCGTCGACGCCTTCCGCCGCGGCGGAGGCGAGGGCAAACCGATGCTGCTGCAGGTCCACCTCGCCTACGCGCCGACGGACGAGGAGGCCCGCGACGCCGCCTTCGCGCAGTGGCGGCAGAACACGCTGCCGAACAGCGTGATGACGGAGCTCGCACATCCGGAGCAGATCGCGGCTGCCGCCACCCACGTGACGCCGGACGACCTTGACGGGGCGGTGCGCATCTCGTCGGACCCGGCGCGACACCTCGAGTGGCTGCGCGAGGACCTGGCCATGGGGTTCGACGCGCTGTACCTGCACGAGGTCGGGCCCGAGCAGGAGCGCTTCGTGGACGTGTTCGGCCGCGAGGTCCTCCCCGCGCTGCGCGGCGGCTGAGCGCCCTGCTCAACCGGCGGCCACCGCCTCGCGCTTCCCGGCGTCGGCGCCCTGCCCGGCGTCGGCGCCCTGGCCGGCCAGCGTGCGGTAGACCGCCTCGTAGCCGTCCACCATGCGCGCGACGCTGAACCGCTCCAGCACCCGCCGCCGCACGTCAGGCCGGTGAAGGCCGTGGGCCTCCCGCACCGCCAGGCGCGCCTCGGTCAGGTCGTCCACCAGGAAGCCGGTCCGCCCGTGCTCCACGATCTCGGTCAGCGCCCCGGCGCGACGCGCGATGACCGGGGTGCCGGTCGCCATCGACTCGATCGCCACCAGGCCGAACGGCTCGGGCCAGGCACCCATCATCACCGTGGCCCGCGCGCCCGCCATGAGCCGATCGCGCTCCGGGGTGGCGAGCTCACCCTCGTACGTTGCCACCCCCTCGTCGATGGCCGGCTGCACCTGCTCGGCGAACAGGCGGTGCTCGTCATCCTCGTGCACCTTTGCCGCGATGCGCAGGCGCATCCCGGAGGAGCGCGCCAGCTCAATCGCCTCGTCGACGCCCTTCTCCGGCGCGATCCGTCCGACGAAGGTCAGGTAGTCGCCCGGCTTGCCCTCGAAGGGCGCCCGATCCAGCGGCATCCCGTGGTTCACGGTGGCGACCCAGTTGTTGCGCGGCCACCATCGGCGCTGGCTCTCGCTGATGGCGATCAGCGGAATGTCGCGATACTCGTCGAACAGCTCCGGCAGGCCGGGAACGTCCAGCCGTCCGTGCAGCGTGTGCACCACCGGCGTCTCGCAGTGGCGGGCGAAGGCGAAGCTGTGCGTGTCGAGCTGCGAGTGGATGACGTCGAAGCGCCCGCAGTCCGCCCACGCACGCTCGATGGTGACCTGGATGTAGGGGGTCATGTCGCCGCGCATGCCCGATGACCACAACGCCCGCTCGATGGTGGGCACCAGCTCGCAGTCGACCTTCGAGTCGCCGGGTCCGAAGAGCGTCACCGCGTGGCCGCGGCGCGACAGCTCGTCCGCCAGTACGGCCACGACCCGCTCGGTGCCCGCGTAGCCAGGGGGCGGAATGGGGACCATCGGCCCTGAGATCAGGCCAATCCGGAGCGGATTCGCCTCTTCCCCCAAGATCGTCACCTCGCTGTGCGGCACCGTCTCGGGCGGGCGGTTCGGTGCTACCCCGGCGTTGTGCAAATTCCCTGCCAGCGGCCGCCTGTC
>JAPSGM010000359.1 GCA_031177555.1 Chloroflexota bacterium | reverse complement strand
CCGAGCGGCCGAGGGCCAGGATCCGCAAGGGGACCCACGGATTGTCCGTCGGGATCGTCAGGTGCACCGGCGTGCCGTCGCCCACCGCCTGGCCGCGCTCGGCCGCGGCATCGGCATCGAAGACGGCGGCCATGAAGATCGGAGAGCGAGCGGCGTAGAAGTCAAGCACCTCGGGCGCATCGGGCGGAAGGCGGAAGCCGTTCTCGGTCGCCCAGGAGCCGACCTCGTCGCCGCCGCCACGCAGCACCGTGATGTCCAGCGCGTCGATGCGCGTCTGCAGCAGCACCTCGGCGCCGTCCTCGGCTGCACCGGCAGCAACGCCGAACAGGTCGCGCCGCGGCGGCGTCGTCTCGAGCACCAGGCGCTGAAGCGTCCACGCGCCGCCCTTCTCCACGCTGGTGGGCACCCCGGGCAGCGGGACGATGCTGCCGAACGCACCGCCGCCACCCGCGAACTCGAACGCGGTCACGTAGTGCTCGACGCCATCGTGGTAGCCGGCGAGGGTCGTGGTGCGCAGCAGGTTCACCGCGCCGTTCGGCCCCACCAGCCCGCCGCAGGCGGCCGCCGGTGAAGCGAGGATCAGGAGCGCCATTCCGGCGCCGAGAAGGGCAACCAGGCGTCGCATCGATCGCCTCCCATGCGTTCAGGCCGACCGGTACTACCGGCTCGCTTGTCGGGCAAGACGGGCTGGGTCAGGATGCGGTTCCCCGCTTCGCTTCGGAGCAATGGAGGTACCAGCCGATGAGGATCCCGCCGGCCAGCGGCGCAGGCCCGGCCGTCCTGGCCCTGGCCATCCTCCTGCTGGCCGCCTGCTCGAGCGGGAGCAGCCCATCGCCAATCGCCGCGGCCAGCGTGGCGCCGACGTCCACGGCCTCGCCGACGCCCGCCTCGCCGTCAGCGGCCGCCTCGCCGACGCCGTTGCCCCCACCCACGCCCGCCGCCTCGCCGTCAGCGGCCGACTCTCCCTCGGCGGCACCCAGCGACGACAGAGGCTCCGGCAGCGTGGTCGCAACGTTCCGCACCGCCGGCGACGAGGAGTTCCGCATCCTGCTGAGCGACGCGGAGGACGTCCGGATGGCCCGCCGCCTGCTCTCGGGCAGGGAGGAGGGCCTGTTCCCCAACGGCCTCATCGTGCGCGGCGGGGACGGGGGCGTGAACGCCGGCTACAGCTGGCACATCGATCCCGAATCGGTGCAGTTCGCCGAGTTCACCATGGAGCTGTGCGATGGGCGCCCCTCCTACGTGGAGGATGGAACGCATGCCAGCGACCGATTCTGTCCATGGACCGCCGTGGTCGTGGCTATCGAGCCTGTCAGCTAGCGCTCCAGCCCCACCGCCCGCGCGTCGAGCTCCGCGACCAGCCGTCTCGGCGCCACCGCCCGATAGCTCTCCTCGACCCAGCCGATGAGCATCTCGACCGGCGCATCGTCGGGGGCAGCGGCCGAGACCCAGCCACCGCGGTCCAGGCCGTAGCCGGCCGGCACGACCCACGGCATCATCAGCGCCTCCTCGAGCGAGGCGGCGAGCTTCACCGTGAAGCGCAGGCCGTCATCGGGCTCGGCGAGTCCGAAGAAGACGAAGACCTTCTTGCCGACCTTCGCGACGGATTCGCCCCACGGGTGGTCCTCCCACGCGCCGGGGAGTCCGAAGGCATGGCCGCGGACCGTGGCGGCCAGGTCCTCAGCCATCGTCCCCCGCTGCGTACCATGGCCGCGGGTCGGTGCGCAGCAGCGAGTGGATGAGCACGTCCTGGTTGCGCCCCGCGTTGTAGAACGCGCGGCGGGCCGTGCCCTCCAGCGTGAATCCGCACTTCTCCGCGATGCGTCCCGACGCGGCGTTCTCCGGAACGATCACCAGCTGGATGCGGTGCTGCTTCTTGTTGTCGAGCAGGTAGTCGGTCAGCAGCTGCACCGCCTCGGTCGGGTAGCCGTGCCCCGCGAACGCCTCGCCGTA
>JAPSGM010000358.1 GCA_031177555.1 Chloroflexota bacterium | reverse complement strand
GTAGCCGGGTTTGGTCCTAGCTGCTGCGCTCGAAGAAAGTGATGAGGTTTCCGTCGCAGTCGATGACGGCGAACTCTTCGGTACCCCAAGGCTTCCGTTCCAGCGGCGCGTTCGGATGAACCAGCCCGTCGCCCTCACATCGGCTGTAAAGGTCCGCGATGCCGGACACGCCGAGGCGGAACATCGTCATCGAGGCGCTCGGGTCGATGCCGCTCGGCCCCCAGAAGTGGACCTCAACGCCGTCGCGTTGCACTATCCCGTACTTGCTTTCGACGTACCTGACCTCGAACGCCAGTTTGTCGCGGTACCACCCCGTCGTGGCTAGCAGATCGCGCGCGGGGATGATCGGCACCGCGGATCGGATCGTCGTCATGGCCGGAGCATGGCGCAAGGCGCGCACTTGGCCTTCGCCTGCGTCAGCGGGGCCGGTGCCAGGGCTTAGGCGTGTGGCGGGGCAGTCGATGGAACGGTCCAGCGACATACGGACGCAGGGCGTAGCCGATCTTCGACCGATTGCACCAGCACTCCGGCGTGCAGTCGCAGCGCAGGTTTGCCGGGTTGTGAAGCCGCTGGAGGATCGTGCGGGACATTCCGCGCAAGGCTACGGCTCGACCGGCGATCCGTCGAGAGCCTCAGCCGGACGGAGCTACGGCCGACTGCCGCTTCCGAGGCGGAAGGAGCGGCGGCGCTCAGCGAATGATCACGTCGGGAGCCTGGGCGACCTCTTCGTCGAGCAGCCGGCCGCGCTGGTCGCGTGCCTCGATCACGACGTGTCCCGGCGATCGCAGCGCCTCCGTGAAGACCTCGGCGAAGTAGAACCCGAAGGGACGGCTCACACGCAGACGTCGCAACAACTGTGGCCGGGTGATGTGAACCAGTGCGGCGCCCAGGCGCTCGCCAGAGCCAAGCCGCGTCGCGACAGCCCCGACGCTGGCCGAGGCACTTCCGAACAGCATGGTCCTGAAGTCGTCCAGGCGCCCGTAGCCCATGGGACCGATGGCGCTGCCTGCCGACACCCGGCCATCCGCGCAGCCCCCGCCGTGACCGCGAGGCGGCAACCGGTAGCCGATACAAATGCGGCCGCCTGCTTCGCGTGTCTCCCGATAACCGGTGACTTCAATGCGTCGGCCACCGGGAAGTCGCCCGCAGCCGACGACGAGAATCTCCTTCGTGACGCTGGAAGCCGGCGCTGAGGACTTGCCACCTATCCGGCATCCGTCGCTCTCACCGACCGCGGTGGTGGGAGCGGCCTTCGGTGGGGATACGACGATCGATTCGTCGCCGCCGCAACCAGCAAGGCCCGCAACGACGATCGCTACGGCCACGCCCGGATGAGCGCAGCGTCGCGCAGATCGACTCATGGCGACGACGAGCCTACGCCGTGCAGCGACCCGTTGCCAGCACCCCGAGACCGTAAGGCGCCAAGCCTTGCCACCAACCGGGGCCGCGAAGCCGCGGTGCTCCTTCGAGGCAGGACCGGCGCTCTACGGGTGGCCGCGAGCACAGCCGATCCGCGGCGCCGTCCCGCTAGTCGTTCCGTTGTGGAAGAGCCGGCGGCACCCGCCAGCGCTCCTCGAGCGGGCCGATTCGTGGTCCCGCCCAAGGACCGGAGATCGGACGCCATCAAGTCGTGGGAACGTGCCACGCCCGAGCGCGTCCGGGCTGGGCTGCGGCTCCTGGCATCGGGGATCTCCACATGTGATGGGCCAGCGGCCAGAGGGCCAGGATGCCGGCTGCGCTGTGCAGGTAGAACTGGGCCGCCGCCAGGGGGACGAGGCGCGACAGGGCCATGACGCCGAGCGCTCCGACGACGACCGCGGTCAACGGCGTGCTGAGGATGCCCGTGGTGGTGATACTCCGTATGAAGGCGAAGATGCCGATCGCGAAGCTGAGCGCGGCGAGCACCATCACGGGCACGAACCACTCCTGCAGGGCCGCTTGGGCGGCGGCGATATCC
>JAPSGM010000170.1 GCA_031177555.1 Chloroflexota bacterium | reverse complement strand
TGCTGCTCCTCGCCACGGAGACCGGCGGCGTTCGGCCTGGGGCGCCTGAGGCCGCCATTTGGGCGCTGCGCGCGCGGGCGGATGCGAAGGACGAGGCCTTCTTCGCCCGCCACGGCTTTGTGGGCGGCCGCGGGTTCTACGATCGCTTCCTCAGGCTGGGGGCCATCCTCGTCTGGGCGGAGGGCGCAGCCGATCCCCTCGTGCCATGGGAGAACCGCTCGGCACGCATCGCCGTGCCGCCCCGGACGTGGCGCGCCATCATGGCCGGCCTGGAGGGCGCCCGGGTCGGGCGCCGGGGCATGTGCTAGGGGTTGGGCTTGGACTCGGCCTCGGGCGACATCGGGCTCATGAGCTGGAAGTAGTTGTCGTCCGGATCGGCGAAGGTGGCGATCAGGCCCTGCTCGCCCTCGAAGCCGTACGGCTCGCGCACCACGATCCCGCCGGCGTCCCTGAAGCGCTCGAAGTCGCCCTGCACGTCCGCACTCTCGATGTTCCAGATGATGCGCCCTGGGTGCGCGCTCTTGCCCTTGACCTGGTCGTGCGGGCCGATGGTCACCGCGCCGCTGCCGATCAGCCAGCCGGTGTAGCCGCCGTCGCTCCAGGTCGGCTCCCCGAAGAGGCGCGCGTAGTAGTCGACCAACGCCTGGGGTTCCTCCGAGCCGATGAGGATGCTGTTGAAGTCCATGCCGTCACCTCGCTTGCTTTTCGCTTGCTGTTCGTGCCCGTATGACCGCCTTGGGGCGCCTTCCTCATCGCTCGCCGTCCAGCGTGCGGAGGCCGTCGCGGGGCCGCCAGCCGATCAGCCGCCGGCCCTCCTCGAGGCTGAACCACCGGCCCGCGTTGTCGCTGACGCCGTTGACGACGGAGAACAGCACGTCCGCGGTGAGCGCTGCCTCAACCAGGGTCACGCAGTCGCGGTGGCTCAGCCACATCCGCTGACCGCGCCGGGCAACGTCCGGCGGCTCGTCCTTCTTGCCGCGCGCCGGCGGTCGGGCGTCGTCGGGAGTGACCCACCCGATCCGCAGGCAGACGACGCTCAGCCCCTGCCGCTCCGCGTAGAACCTTCCCAGCGCCTCGCCCCAGGCCTTGCTGGCGCCGTAGAGCGAGTCGGGTCGAACCGGCGCCTCGGCAGCGACCTGCTGCGGGCTCGCCGGGTCGGCGAAGCGGGCATCGTCCCACTGGTACATGCCCATGACGTGGTTGGAGCTGGCGAAGACCACGCGGCGCACGCCGGCCCGCAGCGCGGCCTCGTACGCGTTATAGGCGCCGACCAGGTTCGGCGCGAGCAGCTCCTCGAACGCGGCGGAAACCCGGGCGTCGGCCGCCAGGTGGACGACGGCATCCGCATCGGCAAAGGCACGCTCGAGCGCAGGAAGGTCGGTCACGTCGGCGTCCGAGCGCGAGAGCCAGCGACAGCGGAATCGGCTCGACATCCCCGCTCGCAAGATCCCGCCCACGAGCCCGTGGCCTCCGGTGACCGCTACCCTCATGCACCCGGCATCGTAGAAGGACCGATGACGCCCTGCTCCGAAGCGTCGGAAATGTCCCGGTGGCCCTTTTGGGCCATATCGGTCCCGGTCGAGCGAACGCAAACTGCCACCGTGATTCGCGAGGAATCCGGGGTGCCCGCTCATGCTGCCCGGCGAGCCAGGGCCGAAGGAGGCTCCACCCGCAAGACGGGCGGCGGCACGCCGCTCAAGGTGGGCGACCTGCTCGTCTTCGAGCTGGCCGATGGCGTCCTGCGCCTCGTCGGCGGCCGCGGGCACGGCGCCAGCTGGGCGGGGGTGGTGGAGGCCTCCCTGGAGGATGAGCCGCTCGCGCGCCGAGCTGTCCGCGCCGGGACGCCCGTCCGCGTTCGGGAGGAGGCGCCGACCAGGGTCGTGGGCCCGTACTGGAGCCGGCACGCGGCACTGGTCCCCGTCGGCGACGACCACCTCGTCGTGGTCGGCGACCGCAAGCCCCTGCGCGCCTCGGACGGTGAGCTGAAGCGCGAGGCGGCGGAGGCGGTCTCCGAGGTCGGCGGCATTCCCAGCTCGAAGCTGCTAGCAGACGAGCTGGAGGTCGTCGACGCCGTGCGGCAGCTGATGGCCTTCCATCCGGAGACGCTGGCGGGAACGGCGAAGCACATCGCCGACGTCGCGGCCGGAGCGCTCGCCTGCGACTTCGCGGCGGTGCTGGTGCCCTCGCCGTCGGGCCCGGTCATGCAGGTCGGCGGCAGCGATGGCCCGGATCGCGACGACCCGAAGCTGCATGCCGAGCTGACGCGCCTGGCGGCCACGCTGCCGCCGGAACCGCTGCTGGAGCAGGACGTCCGCGACCGCGGCCGGCTGGGCCGTGGCGGCGGGCTCGTGACCCGGTACGCCCTTGGCATCGGGACCGGCCGGCGGCGTGCCGTCCTGGTGGTGGCGCACGCCGCTTCACACCCGCGCGGCTTCACCCTCCTGTGCCAGCGCGTGGGCCGCGCCCTGGCCGACGCCGCCGACGTCCTGCTCAGCCAGGCGCTGGCCCGCGAGGAGCTCAGCGCAGAGCGCGACCGGTTCGCCCGCGAGGCCAGGACCGATGAGCTGACCGGCCTCGCCAACCGCATCGCCTGGGCGGAGGCGCTCGCCGGCGAGCGACGGCGCCGCTCCCGCTACCGCCGTCCGGTGGTGGTGATGAGCATCGACATGGACCGGCTCAAGGAGATCAACGACCGGTTCGGCCACGATGCCGGCGACGAGCTGCTCATCGCCGCGGCGGACATCCTGACCCGCACGCTCCGCGACACGGACCTGGTGGCGCGCATCGGGGGCGACGAGTTCGGCGTGATCATGCCGGAGACGGCGCCGGAGGGCGTCGAGCGCGCGGTCCAGCGCATCCACGCCGCATGCCGGCGCTGGCGGGGATCGCACCCGGACCTGCGGCTGTCGCTGTCCATCGGCTGGGCCTCGCCGGAACCGTTCGGCGACCTGCGCGAGGCACTGCGCGCGGCCGACGGCCACATGTACGAGCGCAAGCGCTCCGGCTGATCCGGCCGTAGCCACTCGGTGGGCCGTCGACCGACGAGGCGCTCGTGGGGTCACATTCCGGCAGTCGGGACGCCCCGACTTGCGAGGTGTGAATCAGGGTCGCGTTAAGCGGCTCCGCGGGGGCTCCGCCGGTCGTCCCACGCTCGACTGACACCGCCGCTGGCCCGATTTCGGCCGCTGCACTGACGTAACGAGATCACCATTCACATATCACAAGCCGAGCCGCGCTGAGACGCGCTCGCCTGGCAAGCCTCACGCTTGAGAGGGACCGAGAAAGCTCACGGGCACCTGGCAGGGCGAATCGCTAGCATGCCGCCGTGACCTACGACTACACCACCGTCGCGCCCGAGACGGTCGCCGCCGAGGCCGATGACGCCCTGCGACGCGCGGACGAGCTCGTGGAGCAGGCCGTCGCCCCGGCCGACGGGCGGACCTTCGCCGGGACGCTGGCCCTGCTGGAGCTGGCCGGCGCCGAGATCGCCGTCGGGTACGGGCGCAGCGCGTTCCTGGCCCACGTCCATCCCGACGCTCCCGTGCGTGACGCCGGGCAGGCCGCCGAGGAGCGGCTGAACAAGTGGCGCGTCGCCGTCCTGTTCCGCGACGACGTCCATCGGGCCGTGACGGAGTTCGCCGAGACGGAGGAGGCGAGGACGCTGGAGGGCGAGCGCCGGCGCCTGCTGGAGCACTGGCTGCGCGACCTGCGGCGCGCCGGACACGAGCTGCCGCCGCAGCAGCGCGCCGAGCTGGAGTCGCTGCGCAACCGGCTGGTGGAGCTGGAGGTCGCGTTCCAGCGGAACATGGACGAGTACCGCGACTGGATCGAGGTCGACCGGGCCGGCCTGGCGGGCCTGCCGGACGACTTCGTCGAGCGCCTGAAGCCGGGCGAGGCGCCGGGGACGTATCGGGTCAGCCTGGACCATCCCGAGCGGCAGCCCTTCATGGAGCAGGCGCACGATCGCGCCCTGCGCGAGGCGCTCTTCCGCAAGCACTGGAACCAGGCGGCGACGGTGAACCGCCCGCTGCTGGAGGAGGCGATTCAGGTGCGACGCCGAATCGCGGCGCTGATGGGCTACGCCACCTGGGCCGACTACGCCATGGAGGTGCGGATGGCCGCCTCGCCGGAGCGGGTGCGCGGCTTCTACGCGGAGCTGGTTCCGCCGCTGGAGGCCGCCGCGCGTCGCGAGATCGGGCAGCTGCAGGCGATCGCCGCGACCGACGGCCTGGAGGAGCCGGTCCAGCCCTGGGACTGGCAGTACTACGACACCCGCATGTCGCGCGAGGAGTACGGCGTGGACCAGAACGAGGTGAGCGAGTACCTGCCGCTCGACCAGATGATCGACGGCATGTTCGCGCTGACCGGCGAGGTCTTCGGGCTCGAGTACCGTCGCCTGGATGAGCCGATGGCATGGCATCCATCGGTCCAGGCCTTCGAGATCCTGGACCGCGGCTCCGGGGAGCTGCTGGCCCGCTTCTACGCCGACCTCTTCCCGCGCGAGGGCAAGTACGGGCACGCCGCCGCCTTCCCGCTGGTGATCGCCCACGAGCGGCTGGACGGCAGCCGGGCGGTGCCGGTGAGCGCCATCGTCGCCAACTTCGCGCCGCCGTCCGGCGATCGGCCGAGCCTGCTGAACCACGGCCCGCACGGCCAGATCGAGACCCTCTTCCACGAGTTCGGGCACATCCTGCACATGTCGCTGTCGCAGGCCCGATTCACCCGCTTCTCCGGCGCCGAAACCGAGTGGGACTTCGTGGAGGCGCCGTCCCAGATCATGGAACACTGGGTCTGGCAGCCGTCGGTGCTGGCGCGGTTCGCGCGCCACTTCCGCACCGGCGAGCCCATTCCGGCTGAGCTGGTGCGGCGCATGGAGCGGGCGCGGCACATCAACATCGGGCTGCGGGCCACGCGGCAGGTCTTCTTCGGGACCATGGAC
>JAPSGM010000037.1 GCA_031177555.1 Chloroflexota bacterium | reverse complement strand
GACGCGACTGGCCGCCGCCCAGGCGGCGCTCACCTCGACCGAGGTGCGCGACAAGTAATCCCGGCCCGGTCAGCCGGCCGGTGCCGCGACGCTCTGTTCCGGAGTTGGCTGTGCGGTGGGAGCCTGCGTCGGAGGCAGGGCGGAAGCCGCTGGCGTGGGGGTGGGTCTCGCGGTGGGCGATGGCGTCGGGCTCGGCGAGCGAGTGGGTCGCGGCGTGCCGGTCGGCGCCGGCCGGACCGTTGCGGTGGGTGTGGCAGTCTGCGGACCCCCCGTGGCGTCGGGAGAGGCGCCCGGCGGCGGGTCCGCGGCGTCGGACGACACCGGCCCGATCGGCGCGGGGACGCTGGCATCCGCCCCGTCCGGCCCGTCCGGCCCCGCGGCCGGTTCGGAGGCGTCCGGCTGGGAGAACGGCCCGCCGCCGGCTCCGCCAAGCACCTCCTGGGCCGGCGCCTGCGAGGCCGGCGGCCCGGCGGCGAGCGGCACGGGCACCCGCCCGGATGCGAGGGCCCAGCCTCCGCCGGCGACGATCACCATCGTCGCCGCGGCTGCGGCCCGGTGCAGACCGAGGCGCGCGCGGCGAGCCGGGCCCAGGGTCCCGCGCGACGGTGGCATCGGCGCCCGCCCGGTATCGATGATGGACAGCAGGTCCAGGGCGGCCATCGCGGCTCGGCACTCCGGGCAGAACGTGGCGTGCACCGCCAGGTCGCGCGCCGGCTCGCCGGCGGCTCCGTGCAGGAGCCACGCCGTGAACCGTTCGTGGACGTCCGGCTCGGCGGGCGTCAGCGCGCGGGTCACCGGGCCGCCCATCCGGATCCCATGGTCCGCGCAGCCACCGCCTCGACCCGCGCCGCCAGGTCCGCGGGCGCGTTGGGGTCCGTCCGCGGCGACCCCTCGCGGGCCATGGCCGCCGCCAGGTAGCCCTTTCGTGCCCGTTCCAGCAGCCGGCTGGTGTCCGCCTGCGTGCGCCCCACCACCCGCTCGACGTCCAGGGCGTCCAGCCGCTCGACCGAGGCGGAGACGAGCGCCGCCCGCTCGAGCGTGGAGAGGGCGGCAAGTCCGTCGAAGGCGGGCTCGGCGACGCCCAGGCCGCGCAACGCGGCTCGCCGCTCCGCTTCCGGCACCGGCGTCCGGCCCGCGGCGCGGACGTCCTGGACCACGTGGTTCCTGAGCCAGGCCGCGGCTCGCTCCGGGTGCCGGAGCTCGGCGAGCCGCGGGGAAGCCGCGGACAACGCGTTCGCTGTGGCAGCCGAGGCCATGCGGCGGTCGCCGAGGGCCACCAGCAGGGCGAAGCCATGCAGCCGCGAGCCGTGCAGGTCCCGGAACGCCGCCTGCAGCACGGTATGCGCCCTGGCCTCGGCCGGCGCGGACTCGGCTTCGCTCGTCGCGTTCGTGGCGATGGTCTCCAGTGCGGTCTTGTGCGGTGCGGAGCGGTCGGACCGATGAGTGTAGCGACGATGTCGAGGGAACGTTCTCGTTGACAATTGGCTAGAATAGTGCCGAAGGCCTTGACAAACCTCTTGACAAGCGGTTCCGCCGCTGGGATCCCTCGCGCATGACCTCTGGCCTCGCCGCCGAGATCAAATCCAAGTTGCCCGTCGTCGACATCGTGGGCGAGACCGTCGCGCTCAAGCGAGCCGGGTCCGCCTACAAGGGCCTCTGCCCGTTCCACGCGGAGAAGACGCCGTCGTTCGTGGTCAGCCCGGACCGCGAGTCGTGGCACTGCTTCGGCTGCGGCGAGGGCGGGGACATCTTCACCTTCCTCATGCGGCGCGACGGGCTCGACTTCCGGGAGGCGCTCTCCCGCCTGGCCGAAAAGGCCGGCGTCGAGCTGTCCGAGCGGTCCGCCGGGGAGGACCGTCGCAGGCGGCGCCTGCGCGAGGCGCTGGAGGGCGCCATCGCCTGGTATCGCGAGGTGCTGCTGCAGGCGCACCAGGCCGAGCGGGCTCGGGCGTACCTCGAGGAGCGCGCGCTGAGCGCAGACACCCTGGAGCGCTTCGCCATCGGCTACGCGCCGAACACGTGGGAGGCGCTGACGCGCCGGCTCATCGGTCGGGGATTCAACAACGACGAGCTCATCGGGGCCGGGCTGGCATCGCCGTCGAACCGCGGCGGCGTGATCGACAAGTTCCGGGGCCGGATCATCATCCCCATCCGGGATGCCTCCGGGCGAGCGGTGGGGCTGGGCGGGCGCATCCTGCCCGGAGCCGAGGGGCCCAAGTACCTCAACTCGCCGGCCGGCCCGCTGTTCGATAAGAGCCGGACGCTGTACGGGATCGATCTGGCCAAGACCGCGATCCGCCGCGAGAAGCTCGCCGTGATCGTGGAGGGTTACACCGATGTCATGGCCGCACACCAGGCCGGTTTCGCCAACGTCGTCGCCAGCCTGGGCACGGCTCTCACGGCCGGGCAGATCGAGCTGGCTACGCGCTATGCCGATGGCGTTGCCCTGGCCTACGACGTGGATCTCGCCGGCGAGGCGGCCACCCAGCGCGGGCTGCTGGAGGAGCTCGGGCCGGACCAGAGCGTGTCGAAGGTACGCGTTGTGCGCATTCCCGCCGGCAAGGACCCGGACGAGCTCATCCGGACCGATCCGGATGCCTGGCGCATGGCGGTCGCCGGGGCGAAACCAGTGATCGAGTACTTCATCGACCGCACGGCCGCCGACGTCGGCCTGGACAGCGTGGCCGGCAAGCGCGAGCTGACCGGACGGGTGCTCGCGCTGCTGAAGCGGGTGGGCGATCCGATCGAGCGCAACCTGTACCTGCAGCGCCTGGCGCAGTTGGTCGGGGTGGAGGAGCGCGTGCTCGCCGAGGCGCTGCAGCGCGAGCCGATTCGCCGCACGACCGCGCGACCGGCCGCGACCCGCGCCGCGGCGGGCGTGGCCCCCAGACCGCACCTGCCGCCGCTCGAGGCGGAGGCGCTGATCCTGCTCCTGCGCCATCCCGGGCTGGCGCGCGAGCTCCCGGAGGGAGATGCGCTGCCGATGCGAGATGCCGCGGCCGTGTCGCTGGCATCGGCATGGCGGGCGCACGTGGCGGAGGCGGACGGGACAGCGGTGGATGCCGTGCAGCTGGAGCGATTCGTTGGCGGGCTGGACCCGGCCACGGCCGAGCTGGCGCGCGACCTGCTGGCCCGTATCGCGGTCGCCGATGGCGACGAGCGCCTCGATGCCGACCTGGCGCCGCTCGTCCTGCGCACGACACTGTTGAGGCTGCGGATCCAGCGCCTGGACGAGGATCTGCGCGATGGAAGGCTCCTGCTCGAGGAGGCGCAGCGAGATGGAGACCAGGCACGCCTCGAGGCGATCGAGAAGAGACTGATCCAGCTCGGCCGGGACAAGGCCGAGGCAACCCGAGAGATGCATGAGCCTGCCGTGGCGGCGGGCGTGAGGAGGAGCTGAGCGTGGCGATCACCACGAAGAAGGGGACGGCGGCCAGGGAGTCGAAGCCGGAGCAGAAGAAGGCGACGCGGGCCACCGGTGGCGCCAGGGCCAAGCCCGATCCGGCGAAGGCCGCCAAGGCCATCACCGCCAAGGCCCGTCCGCGCACGAAGGCGACGGCCGCCAAGGCCACCACCGCCAAGGCGGCTCCGAGCATGAAGGCGAACGCCGCCAAGGCCACCACCCACAAGCCCGCGGCCCCGAAGGCCGCCAAGGCCACCACCCACAAGCCCGCGGCGACGAAGTCCGCGAAGGCAACCACCCCCAGGCCCGCGGCCACGAAGGGCACAACGGCGAAGGCGACCCAGGCGAAGGCGAAGGCGCCGGCCGCGAAGCCCGCCCGCAAGAAGCCGGCGGAGCGGCCGGCCGACAACCGTCTGATCGAGGGTCTCCTCGACAAGGGGCGCAGCGAGGGGTTCATCACCCACGACCAGATCCTGGAGGTCGTCCCCCAGCCGGAGGCCAACCTCAGCCAGATCGAAGAGCTCTACGCCCAGGCCGAGGAGGCCGGCGTGGAGGTGCTCGACGCCGACAACAACCCGACCCTAATCGCCGAGCCCGAGGAGGAAGAGGCGGAGGGCGTCACCACCCCAGGCGCCCAGCCGGCAGAGGAGGACCTGGAGGCCCTCGCCGCCGACCTCATCGGCATCGACGACCCCGTCCGCATGTACCTCAAGGAGATCGGCAAGGTCGCGCTGCTGACCGCCGAAGAGGAGGTGGTGCTGGCCAAGGCCATCGAGCTGGGCGAGCTGGCGGTCGAGGACCCGGGCCGGGCGCTGACCGACCTGTACACATGGGTCCTGAGCAACTCCGAGCCGAAGGCGCGGAGCATGGCAGCCATGCGCGCGTTCGACCTGCCAAAGGAGTCGCCACGCGTGACGCGTGACGCCATCGACTGGTGGATCGGCCGCCGCGAGCAGGTCGAGCCGCCGGCCGTGAAGCTGTCCAGGGCCCGCCGCTCCGGGGACCTCAACGACGAGGCCCGCGAGCGGATCATGCACGCGGAGGGCATCCTCAAGCTCTTCGCCGATGATCCGGGCGAGGCGTTGAAGCAGGCGGTCCTGTTCGGCCATACCTATCGGTTCAAGGCCATCGACCACGCCGGTGCAGCCGAGCTGATGGAGTTCGAGCGCTGGGCCCGCGAGACGACGCAGGAGATCGTGCGCCAGTACATCGAGGACGGCAACGACGCCGCCTACCTGCGCGAGCTCGGCTACAACCCCACCGTCCCGCCGGACGTGCCTCTCGAGAAGCGCACCGGCCGCCTGGTGGAGCGGTCGGTGGACGCCCGGAAGCGCCTGACCGAGGCGAACCTGCGCCTGGTGGTCAGCATCGCCAAGAAGTACATCGGGCGAGGGATGAGCTTCCTGGACCTGATCCAGGAGGGCAACATCGGGCTGATCCGGGCGGTCGAGAAGTTCGACTACGAGAAGGGCTTCAAGTTCAGCACGTACGCCACCTGGTGGATCCGGCAGGCCATCACCCGGGCCATCGCCGACCAGGCGCGAACGATCCGCATTCCGGTCCACATGGTGGAGACCATCAACCGCCTGATCCGGGTCAGCCGCACCCTCCTCCAGGAGCTGGGCCGCGAGCCGACGGTGGAGGAGATCGCCCGGCGCATGAGCCGTGACGAGATCATCCGCGAGCTGCGCGACAAGCTGCAGCGCGAGCCGACCGAGCAGGAGGTCGACGAGCGCGAGGCCGTCGGACCGCAGACCGTCTCCCCGGAGAAGGTCCGCGAAATCATGAAGGTCAGCCAGGAGCCGGTGAGCCTGGAGACGCCCATCGGCGAGGAGGAGGACTCGCACCTGGGCGACTTCATCCCGGACCTGGCCTCGGTGGCCCCGGCCGACGCCGCCAGCCACCAGCTGCTCAAGGAGCAGGTGGAGGGCGTGCTCGACTCGCTCACCCCGCGGGAGCGCCGCGTCCTGCAGCTGCGGTTCGGCCTAGAGGACGGCCGTTCGCGGACGCTGGAGGAGGTGGGACGCGACTTCAATGTGACCCGCGAGCGGATCCGGCAGATCGAGGCCAAGGCCCTGCGCAAGCTGCGCCACCCGAGCCGCAGCCGGAAGCTCAAGGACTACCTCGAATGACCGATTCCCAGCACGCCATCTGGCCGGGGCCCGATGGCGTCCTGTTCGGCTACCACATGCCGAGCCAGACGTTCCCGGGTGTCCCTCCGGACGGGCTGTTCGAGCGCATCGCGGCAAACGTGGACGCGGCGGAGCGGGCGGGGTTCGACCTGGTGACGGTGATGGACCACTTCTACCAGATCCCACCCGTCGGCCGGGCCGAGGAGCCCATGCTGGAGGCGTTCAGCCTGCTCGGCGCCCTTGCAGCCCGAACCCGCCGGGTGCGGCTGGGGACGATGGTCACCGGCGTCACCTACCGCAACCCGGCCCTGGTGGCCAAGGCGGTGACCACGCTCGACGTCATCTCCCGGGGCCGGGCCATCTGCGGCCTCGGCGCGGCCTGGTTCGATGTCGAGCACCAAGGCTATGGGTTCACGTTTCCGCCGATCGGCGAGCGCATGGACCGCCTGGAGGAGGCGCTCCAGATCTGTCGCGCCCTGTTCACGCGGGAGCACGCCACCGTGGCCGGGCGCCACTACCGCGTGGATCAGGCCCTCAACCGGCCGACGCCGATCCAACCCGGCGGCCCGCCCATCCTGGTCGGCGGCAGCGGCGAGCGGCGCACGCTGCGCCTGGTGGCGAGATACGCGGACCTGGCCAACTGGTTCGGCTCGATCGACGAGCTGCGCCACAAGACGGAGGTGCTCGAGCGCCACTGCGCGGAGATCGGGCGCGACCCGTCGGAGATCGTCCGCACGGTGCTGCTCACCGTGATCGTCCGGCGCACGCGCGCCGAGGCGGAGCCAATCCTCGAGCGGCTGCCGGCTGATCGGCGGGCGCTCGCCGTGGTGGGGACGCCGGAGGAGGTGGCCGATGGCCTGCAGCCATACCTGGACCTCGGCTTCCGCGGGATGATCATGCGCAACCCCACGCTCCTGGAGCCGGAGGCCATCGAGCTGGCGGGGGAGGTCATCGCGGGCGTCCGGGACGCGGCGCATTCCCGACTGGCGGAGGTCTGACGCCGCGCTTAGCCCGCGCCCGGTGGCGGAGCACCGTTTCGGGCTGTGTGAGCCCCCCGCCTTTGACCGGCCCCGCGGGCGCCGGGTATCATCGCCACCGTCCACCCATGGGTCTCGCGGTGGGATCGGCATGCGTTCCGGCGTAGCTCAGTGGTAGAGCGGGCGGCTGTTAACCGCTTGGTCGTAGGTTCGAATCCTACCGCCGGAGCCACTCTCACCATGGCTGGCCTCGGGTCGGTACGATGGCGCCATCGCCACACCGAAGCGTGATCGGCCGCAGCTTCCGCCGGGGTACATCACCCGTGCTCCGAAGGGGATGCTCACGTGGGCTTCCGTCCAGCGTATCCTGCGCGCCGCGCGCTACCTGTGGATCGCCACCACCGACGCCGACGGATCACCTCACATGGTCGAGCAGTGGTGCGCCTGGGTAGACGACACCCTGTTCTTCGAAGGGAGCGAGCGGACGCGTTGGGCACGCAACCTGGCGCGCGACCCGCGGCTCGCCTTCGGAGTCCAGGTCGGTGATCGGGCCGCGTATGGCCGGGCGGTGGTGGAGGTAGCGCGTGATCTCGAGCGCGACGTCGCTGCCAGGATCGCCCGCCAGTACGCGGCGAAGTATGGGCCGGACTTTGACTACCGGCCGTCGGTGACGCAGTACGTGGAAGGGCCGATCTTCCGGGCGCGCCCGACGAAGATCATTGCCTTCGATGTTCGGCGCTTCAACACGTCGGCGACGCGGTTCACCCTTCCGGCTGGCGGGCACCCGACAGGGGCTTGATGCTGCCTTAGGCCAGCAAGGGTACCCTTGAGCCTCCACCGCAGTGCACCGGAGGCGTCCGTATGGCACAAGTCGCAACCGCAGTCATCAATAAGCCGGCCTGGGTCGACCTTTCGACGACCGATGCTGACGCCGCTCGCGACTTCTACGCGAGCCTGTTCGGCTGGGACCTCGACGTTTCGGAGGATCCGCAGTACGGCGGGTACGCGACGGCGAAGCTCGGCGACCAGTCGGTCGCCGGCATCGGCCCCAAGCAGGAAGGGGATCAGAGCCCGACCGCGTGGTCGCTGTACATCGGCACCGAGGACATCGTCGCACTGGCAAGGGAGGTCCAGGAGGCCGGCGGCACCGTCATCGCGCCGCCGTTCGACGTCGGGGACCAGGGCCGCATGGCGGTCTTCATCGACCCGTCCGGCGCCTTCATCTCGGGCTGGCAGGGCGCCGGGACGAGCGAGTTCGTTTCGGGCATCCCGAACGCATTCGGGTGGGCCGAGCTCAACGCGCGGGGCCTCGAGCCGGCGATCACCTTCTACGAGACGGTCTTCGGCTGGACGCACTCGGAGCAGCCCTATGGTGAGGGCGAGGTGTACAACCAGTTCGAGCACGACGGCCAGCCCATTGCCGGTGCGCTGGAGATGAACCCCCAGATTCCCGCCGAGGTCCCGAGCAACTGGCTGATCTACTTCACCGTGGAGGACGTGGACGCTCGGTTCCAGCGGGCCATCGAGCTAGGCGGGCGCGAGATGGTCGCCCCGCAGGATATGCCCGGCGGCCGCTTCGCCATCGTCAGCGACCCGCAGGGCGCGGCGTTCGGCCTCCTGTACATCCAGGACCAGTAGCCGCCTAAGTTTCAGCGATTGCCTCCGGTCAGCCCGGGTTGGGCTGGCCGCCGGTGGATCGCAGGAACTCGAGGACGAGCGGGGCCAGCACTGCCGGGTCGACGGCATGCGTCTGCCCGGCGAGACTGAGGTGACGGTTTCCGTGGCCGACAGGATCACAGATCTTGCGGAACGACGCTGCTGCTCCTGGGGAGCCATTCACGCGGGGCTCGGTCCGGATGTTGGCCGCTACGATGCCGCGATGGAGCGCGACTCGGAGCGTGCAGACGGCGCCGCCGCGGCGGCAAGACCCGAGGCAGCGTATGACCGCTGGGCCACCGACTACCGCGACTGGTGGGCTCCGGTCATCGCGCCCGCAGCGGTCGGACTCCTCGATCGGCTGAACGGGCTCGTGACGACCGATCGGGCGGCGACGCTGGTCGACATCGGGACGGGGACCGGCACATTGGCGCTCGCCATGCTCAGACGGTGGCCGGCGGTGCGAGTCATCGGCGTCGATCCCGCACGAAAGTTGCTCGAGATGGCGGAGGCTGCAGCCGAGCAAGCCGGGCTGCGCCATCGGTTCACCGCCCGCGTGGGCGAGGCCGGCAAGCTGCCGCTGCCGGATACCAGCGCAGACGGGGCGATGACGAGCTTCGTCCTCCAGCTGACGCCGAGCCGCGCGGCGGCGGTGCGCGAAGTGTTTCGAATCCTGCGACCGGGTGGTGTCTTCGCCCACCTCACCTGGCGGCGGGACACCGACCGATGGGAGCCGGAGGATGCCTTCGAGGATGCGGTCGACGCGCTGCGCATCGAGCCACCCGCACGATCGTCCGGCGCTGACCGTTCCTACCCCTCGCCGGAGGCGGCCGCCGCCGAGCTGCGTCGCGTCGGTTTCCGTTCAGTCAGAGCGCGAGAGGAGTGGATCGACCATCGGTTCACGCCGTCCTCGTACGTCGACCTCGCCGAGCACTGGACCGAGGACGACACGTTTGCCAGCCTCGATGAGCCGATGCGCCGGCGACTGCGCGTAGAGGTCCTGCGCCGGGTCAGTCGCCTGCCCGCAGACGCCCTCGTCTGGCGCCGCCCGCTCGTCAGCGCGGTTGGGATTCGACCAGGCTGACGCGGGCCGTCAGGCGACGGCGACGGCCTCGATGCGGCGGCACAGATGCTCGCCGGTCAACGAGCCGGAGGCGCGGACGAGCTCGGCGGGCGTGCTGGACCCAGTCGGCCCGCGCCACGACATCGAGGTTGTGCTCGATTCACGACCACCGTTCGTCCCGATTCGACCAGGCGATCGAGCAGGCCGATGACGGTTGTCGTTCACGCGCTCAGCTCGCCGCCCTCCTGACGAGCTCGGCAATCCTTGCCTCGTCAGCGGCGGTCAGCTTCGTCAGAGCGAAGGACGTCGGCCACATCGTGCCTTCATCGAGGTTCGCGTCGTCGTTGAAGCCGAACGTGGCGTAGCGCGACTTGAACTTGGCCGCGGCCGTGAAGAAGCAGACGATCTTGCCATTCTCGTTGGCGTACGCCGGCATGCCGTACCAGGTCTTCGGCGCGAGAGTTGGGGCGGCCGTCTTGACAATGGCGTGGATTCGCTCGGCCATGGACCGATCCGGTTCCGGCATCTCGGCGATCTTCGCGAGCACGTCGCGCTCGCCGTCTGCCTTGGCGCGCCCGCGGCGGCCTTCGGCCTTCCGCTCCTTGACGGTCTCCTTCAGCGCGGCCAGCTCCTCGTCCGTTAGCCGCCCGGGCTCGTCGTCGGCTGCGGCCTCGCGCTTGGTGGACTTCCCGGTTTCGCTCATTGAAGTTCTCCTCTCACATTCCTACTTCTTACCCTGCCGTCGGGCGGCTACTCCGCGTAGGGCTGGTTCTTTCCCTGGGCGCTGTAGCCGAGTCTCCAGATGTGGCCGTCGGGGTCCGCGAAGGATCCACCGTATCCGCCCCATTCCAAAGGACCGGTGGGCTTCAGGATCGTGGCGCCGGCCTTCTCGGCTTCCGCGATGATTTCGTCGACCCGCGTCTCACTGCGGACCACGTAGTCGAGGACTATCCCGCCGAAGCCAGTTCCGTCGGGGCTCGTGCCCACGTCGGCGGCCAGGCCGTCGCGGCCGTAGAGCCCGATGAGGACGCCGTCGTGCGGCTCGAAGAACGCGCTGATGCCGAAGTCCCGCTGGATCTCCCAGCCGAGACCCTCCGTGTAGAACTTCTTGGACCGATCCATGTCCCTGACGCCCAGCAGGATCGAGCTCACGTTCGTGTTCATGCTTTGTCTCCTATGGCTTGGGTTGCGTCGTCGACTCTGAGACAAAGCGGCAGGCCCGCCCGTGACACGTCGTCAGTCGACCGGCACAGGCCTGGAGGGCTCGTCCAGGTGGCGGAGCTTCTCGGGGTTGGTGATCGTTCGGACGGCGACGACCTGTCCGCCGGCGATGTCGAGCGCAATGACGCCCACCGCGCGGGACTCCTCATCGAAGAACACCACGCCCGGCTGGCCGTTGACCTCTGCGAACCGCTGCTCGACGGCGCCAAGCGCCTCCGGGCGGTAGCCACTGAACAGCCGGGTGACGCGCTCCCGCCCGTAGATCGGCTGCGGGAACGCCGGTCCCTTGCCGCCGCCATCGGTGTACACGACGACGTCGGCCGCCAGCAGGTCAACGAGCCCCTCCGTCCGTCCGGCTCCGACCGCCTCGAAGAATCGCCGCGCCAGCTCCTCGCGTCGCTTCCGCGAGGCTTCGAACCGTGGCTTCCGGTCCTGGACGTGGCGTCGCGCGCGGACGGCGATCTGGCGGCAGTTGTCCTCGGACTTGCCGACGATTTCGGCGATCTCGTCGAACCCGAAGTCGAACACGTCGCGCAGGAGGAACACCGCTCGCTCGACGGGGCCCAGGCGCTCGAGCAGGACCAGGAACGCCATTGAGAGCGCGTCCGAGGTCTCGACGTGCCTGCCGGCGTCCGGTGCGGCGTCGGTCAGGAGCGGCTCCGGGAGCCAGCTTCCGACGTATGTCTCGCGGCGGACGCGCGCCGATTTGACGTGGTTGATGGCCAGGCGGGTGGTGACGGTGGCCAGCCACGCCTTCGGCGACTCGATCTTCTTGCCGGTGGCGACCTCGCGATGGAACCGCAGGAACGCCTCCTGGACGATGTCCTCAGCCTCACCGATCGCGCCCACCATCTCGTACGCGATCGAGAGCAGCAACGGCCGCAGCGCGGCGTAGACGCCGCCGAGCTCGCCGGAGTCGGGAGGGGTTGGGTTGGTGTCCATGTTGAGGGGGACAGATTACCGAGTCCTGCGGTGACACCCGCCGGGCGGCCATCTCGGCTCCGGCCGTTCGCCCTGCACGCCGCCGCCCCCGCCTGTCGGCAATTTGACAGCCACATTCTCCCGGCCTGGGACTAACGCCGCGCACCTCTCGCCGTTAGTACTGGTGCG
>JAPSGM010000357.1 GCA_031177555.1 Chloroflexota bacterium | reverse complement strand
GCAGGGACAGGGTCACGCCCATCGCCACCGTGGCGCCGAGCGTGAGGAGCAGCGCCGGCAGCTGTCGCCCGATCCAGGCGCCCATGGCGAGGCCGAGCCCCAGCACGGCGAGCGCGCGCGCCGGCACAAGTGGGCCGCGGCTGCCGTGATCCTGGAAGCCGGGATCGACGCCCTCGTTCCACGGCGCCACCGCGGTGAGCAGCTCCCCCGCTCCGCCTAGCGCGGCGGTCGCCGCCAGGACGGCCACGACCGCGGGACCCGCGCGGTGGACCAGCCACCGCCTTCGTGACCGGGCGAGCGTCCAGGCGATCTCGGCCGTCCGTCGCTCCACGTCCCGCGCGACGAGCGGTGGGCCAACGAACAGGCCGAGCACGAAGGGGCTGATGGTGATCGCGCCTGCGGCGACCTGCCGGCCACTCTCCAGGAACCGCGTGGCCGCGTCGAAGCGGCGGCACGGGTTCTCGGTCGAACCCTCGACGGCGCGCGGCGCCGCCGCGTAGCACGCCAGCTCATCGGTCCGCACGGCCCACGTCTGCCAGGCTAAGGTGAGCGAGACTGCGGCCAGCAGTACGGACGCGCCGAGGAGCAGCCGCCACTCGAGCCGATGCATCGCGAACGCCAGGCGAAACGCGCGGAGCACCTACGCCGGCCTCCGCCGCCGGACGGCGACGATCGATCCGCCGATGGCCAGGGTGCCGAGGCCCAGCGTCACGGCGGAGTCGCGCGCCAGCACCAACGGGTACAGCCGACCCGGAACGATGCGCGATCGTTCCCAACCCACGAAGCTCGCCGGATCCGGCTGACCGGTTTCCTCGTCCCACCGCGTGTAGATGGCCCCGGTCTCGTCTCCAAACTGCTCGTCGGCCGTGATCTGCGCGTATGGCACGAGCTCGCCGGACGGCAGCTCGATCCCGCCACCCATCCCCATCGCGCCCTCCCACTCCGGGGCGCCTTCCGGCGCGGCGTAGGGATCGATGACGATGGCGAGCGTCTGGTTCCATCGGTCCATGCCGAGGCTCACGCCGGCGAAGACCAGGACCGATGCAAAGCCCGCCACCAGCAGCCCCGGCAGGATCCGGCCCACCACGGCCCCGACGAGCACGCCCACGCCCAGCGCCGCCAGTCCGCGCGCCACGATCAGCCAATCTCGCTGCCCATAGCGGCTGAAGTCCCGCTCGAGATGGAGGTTCGGCTGGATCGCCGCCGCCAGCGCCCCGCTCGCCACTACGACGAGGGCGAGGAGCGCGACCAGGACGACGGTGGCAAACGCAATCCGACCGACGAGCCAGCGCGCCCGCGATCGGCTCAGGGTCCAGGCCATGCCGGCGGTCCGGCTCTCCACCTCGCGCGAGACGATCGGCACGCCGAGGACGAGCCCCATCCCGAACGGGGCGCCCCAGGACAGGTAGAGAAGGCCCGCGCCCGCGTCGGCCGGCCCCTGGAACCGCCGCGCCAGCGCTTCGCAGCCCGGGACGTAGGCGTTCGGGTCGGGGCAACCCGGCTCGGTGGCCGCGATGCCGCGCAGCTGCCAGGCGAGCCACAGCATCACGGCCGCGAGCAGCGCCACGCCCGCGACGGAGGCCAGGACCTCCCAGCGCTGCAGCCGGAACGAGAGCCGCGCCCAGCGCGCGACCGATGCCGTCACGCGGCCGGTTCCACGGCCGTGACCGAGCCACGCCCTGAGGACAGGTAGCCCAGCACCACCTCCTCCAGCGACGCGGGCCGCAGGCCATCTCCCCCCGCGGGTTCGGCCCGGCGCACCAGCGTCAGCCGTTCGCCGGCCGGGCCGGCGAACGTCGCCACGGAACCGGGTGCAGCCACGCCATCGGTCCCGATCCAGTGCGTGCCGAGCGCATCGGCCACGGTCTCGTGGAGCAGCACGCGGCCCACGCCCAGCACGATGAGCCGGTCGCAGGCCTGCTCGACGTCGGTGACGATGTGGCTGGAGAGCAGGGCCGTGGCGCCCTCGGCCC
>JAPSGM010000169.1 GCA_031177555.1 Chloroflexota bacterium | reverse complement strand
GGGTCAGCGGTACAGCGCTCGGCGTCCTGGGCGGTCGGGCGCTCGGCGATCCGACCGCGCTCGGTCTGGACGCGGCCTTTCCGGCCCTCTTCCTGGCACTGCTGGCCGGTCAGCTGCGGGGTCGCCGGTCGCTGGCTGTCGCCGTCCTCGGCGGCGGCCTGGCACTTGCCCTGGTCCCGTTCACGCCCCCCGGCATTCCGATCCTGGCGGCGGGCCTCGCGGCCCTCCTCGGCCTCCACGCGCCGGCGGAACGGCGACCGTGACGGGCGGTTGGATCCTGGTCCTGGCGCTGGGGCTGGCGACGGCGGGCATGAAGGCGGCCGGGCCGCTGGTCCTCGGCGGGCGGCGGCTGCCCGCGGCGGTGCTCGGCGTGGTCGGCCTGCTCGGCCCGGCGCTGCTTGCCGCCTTGATCGCCACCAACACCCTGGCGTCCGGGCAGCAGCTGGTGCTCGACGCTCGGCTGCTCGGCGTGGCGGCGGCAACCGCTGCCCTCCTGCTGCGAGCGCCGGTGATCGTGGTCGTGGCCGTCGCAGCCCTCGTCACGGCACTGGCCCGCGCGGGCGGAATGGCCTAATCCTCGCGCCGCAGTACCCAGCTGCGGCCCGGCTCGGCGAAACCCATGGACCGATACAGGGCGTGCGCCGAGGCTCGCTGCTCCCCCGACTCCAGGCTGACTGCGGCCGCACCGGCGTCGGCGACCGACCGCAGGGCGGCGGTCAGGAGCGCACGCCCGATCCCCCGCCCACGCAGCGGCTCCGTCACCACCAGGTCCGGGATCCAGGCGTGGAGGTCGGTGGTCCAGAAGGGTCGCTGCCACTCGAGGGTGCAGACGCCCACCGTCGAGCCGTCCAGGTCGGCCACCATGCTGGCCGCGCGGCCGGCCACGACGTCCCGGACGTGTGCGGCATAGGTGCGCAGGACGGCTTCCATCCGGTCGGGCACCGGCGAGCGCAGCGACCCGAATTCGGCGACCAGGCGCGTGACCGCCTCTCCATCCTCGGCGGAGAGCGGCCGAATGGCCAGGCCGCCGACCGGCCGCTCCTCCGGCGCAATCACCGGCGACAGCTCGAAGTCGAGGAATGCCTCCTGGAATCCGGCCGCGGCCAGCGCCTCCCGCAGCGCCCCCTCGCCAGGGTGCAGCGCCGCCAAGATCCGGTGGCCGCCGCGCAGGCGCCACTCGGCCACGAGCGCCTGCAGCAGCGCAGCCTCGATGCCGCGGCCCGCGGTGGATGGATGCACGACCAAGTCGGAGAGCCAGCCCTCGAAGGTCGCGAAGTTCAGCCGCCGGCGCAGGTGGAGCACGGCCAGTCCGGACGCCGTCCCATCGGCCAGGGCGACGAAGGCCACCGTGTCCGCGCTGCCGAGCAGGCCCTCGTACCGCTCCTGCACCGGCGCAACGTCGTGGAGCGCCGGCAGGCCGCGCGCCTCGCGGGCCATCTCCACCGCACCCGCCAGGTCGTGGCGGCCGAGCGGTCGCAGCTCCACACCGGCGGGTGGACGGACGGCCAGGCCGCCGACGGGCCGATCCGGATTGCCGAGGCTCATGGGCCGGGGCTCATCGGCCCTTGAAGTCGGGCTTGCGCTTCTCCAGGAAGGCCGTCATCCCCTCCTTCTGGTCCTCGCTGGCGAACAGCAGGTAGAAGAGGCGCCGCTCGTGGGCGAGCGCATCGGTCAGGCCCATCTCGTAGGCCGCGTTGACCGCCTCCTTGGCCAGCCGCAGGGCGATCGGCGACTTCTCGGCGATCGCCGCCGCCAGCGCCAGCGCGTCCTCGACGAGCAGCTCGTCGGGCACCACCCGGGCCACCAGGTCGCGGCGCTCGGCCTCGCGGGCATCCATCGGCTCACCCGTCAGGATCATCTCCATCGCCCGGCTCTTGCCGATGGCCCGGGTCAGGCGCTGCGTCCCGCCCGCTCCCGGGATGACGCCAATGTTGATCTCCGGCTGCCCGAACCTGGCGTCCTCGGCGGCGATGATCAGGTCCAGGGTCATGGCCAGCTCGCAGCCTCCGCCCAGGCACCAGCCGCCGACGGCGGCGATCACCGGCTTGCCGATGCGCCGGATCCGATCCCACTGCCCGATGCGATTGGCGCGCAGCATGTCGACCGGCGAGGCACCCGCCATCTCGCCGATGTCGGCGCCGGCGGCGAAGGCTCGCTCGTTGCCGGTCACCACGATGGCGCGGACGCCATCGTCGCGATCCAGCTCCTCCAGGGCGGCGCACAGCTCGTCCATCACCGCGCCGTTCAGCGCGTTCAGCTGCTTCGGCCGGTTGAGGCGCACTAGGGCGGTGCGCCGCTCCTCTTGGCGCTCCACCAGGACGAGCGGCTCGGGCGCGGGGGTGACGTCTGTCGTCACGCGCCTTCCCAGGCGTCGACCAGCGGCGAGCCGCAGATCCCGCAGAACCCGTGGCCGGCGGGTAGTCCGGTCGCCCCGCAGCGGCCGCAGCGGCGTGGCTCGTTTGCCATTCGACGTAGCGCATCGAAGCGCGGCGCGCGCTTGTCGTGGAAGGCGGCCACCGCCTCGCGCGTCTCGTCGGACGTTGAGTGGATCGCCAGCCAGTCGCGGGCGTGGGTCACGGTCTGGGCCCAGACCAGGTCGCGCCACCAGTTGAGCTGCGTCTTCGTGTAGCGGATCGTCTCCGGCAGCTTGCGACGCAGCGAATCGGCCAGTCCGGCCACCGTGGCGTCCAGCTCGTCGCGTGGCACCACCCGCGACACCAGGCCCCACTCCAGCGCCTGCCGAGACGTGATCTCCTCGCAGAGCATGACGATCTCGCGCGCGCGGCGGTCCCCGACCATCAGCGGCAGCCACTGGGTCGCCCCGCCGGCCGGCACCGAGCCGTGCTCCGGCCCGACGTGACGGATGTACGCGTCGTCGGCGATCACCGAAAGATCGCAGGCCATCTGCAGCTCGTTGCCGCCCCCCACGCAGGCGCCGTTGATGCGGGCGATGGTCGGCTTGCCGATGTTGCGCAGCCGATCGTGCATCTCCACGAAGGCGCCCATCCAGCGCCAGTACTGCCCGGAGTGGGCGCCCATGGCGGCCTGCTCGTCCAGGTCGGCGCCGGTGCAGAAGGCCCGATCGCCGGCGCCGGTGACGACCACCACCGCCACCGCGTCGTCCCAGGACGCGTCCTCGAAGGCGCGCGCCATCTCGCGCAGCGTGCGGAAGTCGAAGGCGTTCAGCACCTCCGGGCGGTCGATGGTGACGGTGGCCACGCCGCTGGCGGCGTCCTTGGCGTAGCGGACGCGCTCGAAATCGAGGAGGGCCGGATCGGAGGGCAGCGGGGCGGCCGGCTCCGGCATCGGCCTAGGCGTCCAGCGGAGCGGCGTCGTCGGCGACGAGCAGCGTGACGCCGGCGCCCGCGAAGTTGCGCAGGTCGCGGCCGCTCTCGATGCCCGGCTCCGAGGCGAGCGCCGCGTCGAGGTCGGCGCGGCTGTCGAACACCATCTCGGCCACCAGGTAGTAGGGGGACGTACGGCCGGCCACGCCATCGGTCCTGGTCAGGCGCAGGTCGCGCAGCCCCGGGTAGCGGCGCACGAGCGGGCCGTGCACGTCCCGGTAGTGCGCGTCGAACGCGGCCCGGTCCTCGGGCTGGTTGTAGAGGGCGACCAGGCGGACGGCCACGCTACTTGTTCGCGAAGTAGTCGGCGTTGATCTGGATGTACTGCTGCTGATCGTCAGGCACTGCGTCCTCGGCGAAGATGGCCGTCACCGGGCACTCGGGCTCGCACGCGCCGCAGTCGATGCACTCATCGGGGTCGATGAAGTACATGGCATCTTCCTCGGTGGCGTGGATGCAGTCCACCGGGCAGACATCGACGCAGGATGCATCCTTGACGCCGATGCAGGGCTCGGTGATGACGTAGGTCATGCGGTCGTTCTCCTCGTGCGGAGCGAAGTGATCGGCCTCCGATGAGGATACACCGATGCGCCCGGCACGGCCCATTCGGGGGATGGACGCCACGGCAGGCCCGCGGGGAGCCCGCGAGCCTGCCCGGTCGCCTGGGTCAGTGCGGCGTCACAGCTTGCAGTCGTAGACCTCCACGTCGTCCAGGTACCAGCCGATGTCGGTGCCGTTGCAGAAGTCGGTACCGAAGCGGAACCGGAACGACACCTGCTTGTCGGTGTCCTGGGCCGCGTAGCTCGACAGGTCGACGCGCGACTCGGCGTACGTCAGCTCGGGGAAGTTCCCCGGCGTCCGGTAGCCGGTGAAGACCTCGCGGCTCGTGGGCGTCCAGTTCGGCGCGGTGGAGTCGAGGTTCATCCGGCCGTTGTAGCCGTTCAGCGTGAAGTCGCGCTGCTCGAGCTTCGTCCACGAGCCGTTGAGGTCGATCTCGACGGTGCCACCGTCGTAGCCGCCCTCCGTGAAGAAGTCGTGCAGGAAGCGCAGCACGGGGCGGTTGGCCCCAGTCAGGTCCACAGTCGGGCTGACCAGGTATACGTCCGAGGTCCAGTCGCCGCTGCTGCAGCTTGTCAGCTCGTCGTCCACGCGCCACGCGTGCGTGCCCGACGCGGCGAAGTCCGTGACCACCTGCCACTGCTGCCCGGTATACAGGTTCTCATTCAGCGAGGCGGTCCAGCCGGGGCTGCCCGACTCGTGGTCGTCGTGGAAGAGACGTGCGACCGTCTCCCCGTCGCGGCACAGCGGGCCGGCCGCCGCCGGAGCGGTATCGGTGCAGACCGGTGCCGTCATCTGCACCGCGTCCGCGGCGTTCCTGACCTGGGTGCAGTCGTCCTTCTTCACGCGTTCGACACGCCCGCCCCCCGTCTCCGGATCAGCATCCTGCACCCACTTGTTGCGCAGGTCACGACAGGCCGCCTGGAGAGCGAGGTAGTTGTCGGTGAAATCGGAGAAGACGCTGAGGTATCGGGTCAGGGCCCGATACTGGACCGCGGCGGCCTTGTTCAGGCCGATGCCGCTCACCGTGATGCCGTTGT
>JAPSGM010000356.1 GCA_031177555.1 Chloroflexota bacterium | reverse complement strand
GTGAGCTGCTGCCGGATGGACGCGTCGGCCTCGATGCGCGACTCGATCTGCAGCGGGCCGAAGATGAGCCGCTCGCGCGGGAAGCGCAGCACGCGCAGCTTCCCGTAGTCGGGCGCGTCCGCGCCGCGACGATGAGGTACGTGCCGTGGTGCTCACCGGCGAGGGTCGCGGCTTCTGCTCCGGCGCCGACCTGCGCGGCGGAAGCGGGGAGCGAGCGTTCCGGCAGGTCCTGACCACCGAATACAACCCGCTGATGCGCGCCATCCGCGACCTTCCGAAGCCGGTCATCGCCGCGGTGAACGGCGTCGCGGCCGGCGCAGGGGTAAGCCTGGCCCTGGCCTGCGACCTCCTCTACGCGGCGGAGGAGGCGCGCTTCATCCAGGCTTTCGTCAAGATCGGCCTCGTGCCGGACTCCGGCTCCGCCCGCACGCTGGTCCGTGCGCTGGGGCGCCACCGCGCCGCTCGGCTGATCTTCACCGGCGAGCCCCTCACCGCCGGGGAGGCGCTGGCAGCGGGCCTGGTGAACGAGGTCGTGCCGGCCGCCGATCTGTCCGCGACGGTCCGCGGCGTGGCCGTCTCACTGGCCGCCGCCCCGACCCGCGCCATCGGCTATGCGAAGCAGCTGCTCAACCGTGCCGAGGACGCGACCCTGGACGAGACGATGGACCTGGAGGCGGCCCTGCAGGAGCTCGCCGGACGGACACATGACCACGCCGAGGGCATGGAGGCATTCGCCGAGAAGCGGGAGGCACGCTTCGTTGGAGGGTGAGGTCGATCGCCTGGGGGCGCTGGAACGCCTGGGAGTCCTGGGGGCGGGAACGATGGGCGCCGGCATCGTCCAGGTCGCGGCCGAGGCGGGCGTCGCGGTCCGCGTCCACGATCCGGTGCCGGGCCTCGTCGACCGCGCGCGCGAGCGGATCAGCGGCTTCCTGGCCCGCAAGGTCGAGAAGGGGCAGCTCGCCGCCCATGACCGCGAGGCGGCGATGGCCTGCATCGCACCGGTCGCCACGATCGAGGAAGTGGCCGACGCCGACCTCGTGATCGAGGCCATCCCAGAGGAGATCGAGCTCAAGCGCGACGCGTTCCGGCTGCTGGACGCCGCCGCGGCACCATCGGCCATCCTCGCCAGCAACACCAGCAGCCTGTCGATCGCCCGCATCGCCGGGGCGACCCAGCGCCCCCAGCGCGTGCTGGGCATGCACTTCTTCAACCCGGTGCCGCTCATGCCGCTGGTCGAGGTGGTGGCCGGCCCGATGACCGATCCGGTCATCACCGATACGGTCGCGCTCTTTGCCCGACGGCTGGGGAAGACGCCGGTGGTGGCGGCCGACACGCCCGGATTCATCGTCAACCGCGTGGCGCGGCCCTTCTACCTCGAGGCGCTGCGCATCGTGGGCGAGGGCGCCGCCACGGTCGACGCGGTGGACGCCGCCATGCGCGGCATCGGCTTCCGGATGGGGCCCTTCGAGCTCATCGACACCATCGGCCTGGACGTGAACCTGGCCGTCAGCCAGAGCGTGTTCGAGCAGTTCTTCCTCGACCCGCGCTACCGACCGCACCCGCTGCAGCGCTCGCTGGTGGACGCCGGTCGGCTGGGGCGCAAGGCGGGCGGAGGTTTCTACGACTACGACACGGATCGAGGGGCCACGGTCTGGCCCGGCCTCGCTCGCCGGCCCGACGGTCCGAGCCTCCCCCCGCTGGACGAGCAGCAGATCGCCGCCCGCATCCTGGCCGCGATCGTCAACGAGGCGGCCTCGGCGGTATCCGACGGCGTGGCCTCCCCCCAGGCCATCGACACCGCCATGCGGCTGGGCACCGGCTATCCCTCCGGCCCGCTGGAGTGGGGCGAGCGGATCGGGCTGCCGCACGTGGTCCACACGCTCGACGCGCTGCATGCGGCGATGCCCGACGGACGCTACCGGGTGGTGCCGCTGCTGCGCGCGCTGGCCGACGGCGGGGGGTCGTTCTTCTCCGCG
>JAPSGM010000355.1 GCA_031177555.1 Chloroflexota bacterium | reverse complement strand
GTCCGCGTCCACGCGCGACGGGACGGCGCCGAGGACCATCACGGCGAGCGCCAGGGCGAGGATAGCCGGGATCCCTCTCATCGGCGGCATGGTGCGGTGCAGGTCCCGGCGTCGCCATCGGCCGAATGGCCCACGTCGCGGTGGGACGTGCGTCTTGGCACGACCCCCATGCGCAGCTGCTGGTCCGCAGCGGAATGCTGTTCCCTTCGACTTGCGAGATGCGAATGGTGGTCACGTTACGTCGGTCAGGAGCCATCGGATGAGGCTGTTGCGAGGCGCGTCGAGCGTGGACGATGCAGCCAACGGCAGCTCCCCGGCGGCCCGAGGCACATAACGCGACCCTCATTCACATATCGCGACCCTCATTCACATATCGCAAGTCGGGGAGCGGGAGCGAGGCGGCAAGTTGGGGCTGCAGGTGGCGCAGCTGACGGGAGGCTAGGCTCGCGCCGTTTCGCCACGGGCATGAATTCGGAAAGCAGGGTCCCGGCAGGGCCGCGGATTTGCTCGGTGGAGCATCTCCGCGGCGCCGCGGACGCGAAATCCGGCCCTCCTTCCCGATTTCATGCTCCACCGGAAAGGCGGTGACCCCGGCGCAGGTCAGCGCCCGGCCAGGGCCTCGAGCAGTGGGGCCATGGACTCCATGGCGTGGTGCGGGATGGCGTAATGGCTGATGCCCAGGGCCTCGCGGCGGCGCAGGAGCCGCTCCCGCAACCCGCCCAGCGTGCCGAAGAGCAGGTACGGCGACCCGATCGGCGCGACCGCCGCGCCCTTCAGGGCGGAGACGAGCGAGCCGGCCAGGGTGTGGCCGCTGCCGACCATGCCGGCATCGGCGCAGTAGATGGACAGCTCCAGGGCGGGGAAGCGGTCACCGGCCGCCCCTCGCACCACCGCGACCTTGCGCGCCAGCGCGCCTTCGGTGGCATCGGTCAGGCGCGGGGCGCCGCGGCGGCTGAACTGCGGAATGAACCCCACGATGTCCGCCTCGCGGGTGGCCAGGCGCAGCATGCGCGGACCGCCGGCGCCGATGTGGATGGGCACCGGCCGCTGTACCGGCGTGGGGGCGATGCGAGCGCCGTCCAGGCGGTAGAAGCGGCCGTGGTGCGTCACCGTCTCGCCGGCCAGCAGCCGCTTGACGATCGCCAGCGACTCGACCAGGCGGTCGATGCGCCGGCCGGGCTCGGCGTACGGGTAGCCCAGCTGCCGGTAGTCGGAGCGCCGCCAGCCGGCGCCCATGCCCAGCTCGAGCCGCCCGCGGGAGAGCAGGTCCAGCGTTGCGGCCTCGCGGGCCATCACCAGCGGATGGCGGAAGTCGTTGGCGAACACGTACGGACCGATGCGCAGTCGCCGCGTAACCGCGGCCGCCGCCGACAGGGCGGCGATGGGGGAGAGCTGGCCGGTCAGGTGGTCGGGGACGTACAGGGTGTCGTAGCCGAGCTCCTCGGCGCGCCGCGCGAAAGCGGCCCACGCCTCCCCCGACGGTGCGCTGGCGGCGTGAACCCCGAAGCGGAAGGGCCGCACTACTCCCCGATGTCCTCGTTCCAGAGCTCCGGATGGGCCGCGATGAAGCTCTCCATCTTCGCCACACAGTCGGGGTCGTCCAGCACCACGACCTCCACGCCGCGCTCCCGCAGCAGGTCCTCCGCTCCGCGGAACGTCCGGTTCTCGCAGATGACCACGCGCGGGATGCCGTAGAGCAGGATCGCGCCGGCGCACATGTCGCACGGCGAGAGGGTCGTGTACATCGCCGCGCGGCGGTAGACGGCCGCGGGCTGGCGGCCTGCTGCCTCGAGGGCATCGGTCTCGCCGTGGAGGATGGGGCTGCCGCGCTGGACGCGCCGGTTGCGCCCGACGCCGAGCACCTGGCCGTCCATCACCAGCGCCGCACCGATGGGGATGCCGCCCTCCTCCAGCCCGTCGCGGGCCTGCTGTTTGGCGACCTCCATGAAGGCCCTGTCTTCCACCCGGTGACCATACCC
>JAPSGM010000168.1 GCA_031177555.1 Chloroflexota bacterium | reverse complement strand
TAGCCGAGCGCCAGGACCAGCTTCTGGCCCTGCAGCTGGGCGCGGTAGCCCACGCCGCTGATCTCGAGGGCTCGGGTGAAGCCGGTGGTCACGCCGGTGACCATGTTGCTGACCAGCGTTCGGGTCAGGCCGTGCAGGGCCCGATGCCGCGGCTGGTCGCTGGGACGCACCACCTGCAGCTGACCGTCGCTGCGATCGATCCTCATCTCCGGATGGATCTCGCGCTCCAGAGTGCCCAGCGGCCCGGAGACCCGCAGCCGCGAGCCCTCTTGGACCACCTCCACGCCCTCGGGGAGCGCGATCGGCATTCGACCGATTCGTGACATGTCGCGCGCTCCTTACCAGACGTAGCAGAGGACTTCGCCGCCGAGGTTCAGCTTCCGGGCCTGCGACCCGGTCATGATCCCCTGCGACGTGGAAAGGATGGCCGTCCCGAGCCCGCCCAGGACGCGCGGGATCTCGGTCTTGCGGGCGTAGACCCGCAGCCCCGGCTTGCTGATGCGCTTCAGGCCGCTGACGACCGGCGTGCGGCCCTCGACGTACTTGAGGCGCAGCATGAGAGTCTCCTGCACGCCGTCCTGGCCGATCACGAAGGATTCGATGAAGCCCTCCTCGACCAGGATCCGCGCGATCTCGCGCTTGATCCGGGACGACGGCAGCGTCAGCTCCCGGTGTCGCGCCAGGCTGGCGTTGCGAATGCGCGTCAGCATATCGGCGATCGGGTCGGTGGTGTTCATGTCGTGTCGTGCTCTCCTCGGCGGTGGTTCGCGCCACGCGCGGCGTGGTTGGCGCCTGCCGCTGATGGGGCCGCCGGGGCGGCCCGATGGCTTGCTACCAGCTGGACTTGGTCACCCCCGGCAGCTGGCCCAGCAGGGCGCGCTCCCGGAAGCAGATGCGGCACAGCGCGAAGCGGCGCATGTAGCCGCGCGGACGCCCGCAGATCGAGCAGCGATTGCGCTCTCGAACCGGGAACCTCGCGCCGCGACGTGCCTTCGCGATCATTGACTTCTTGGCCAAGGAACTCTCCTGCCTAGGTGGCCTGGAACGGCATGCCGAGGAGCTGGAGCAGCCTGCGCCCCTCCTCATCGGTCTTCGCCGTGGTGACGATGCTGATCTCGAGACCCCGCAGCCGATCGATCCTGTCGTAGTCGATCTCCGGGTAGACGAGCTGCTCGCGGAGCCCCAGGCTGAAGTTTCCGCGCCCGTCGAACGAGCGCGTGGCGATGCCCCGGAAGTCGCGGATGCGCGGCAGCGCCAGGCGCATCGTGCGCTCCAGGAAGTCGTACATGCGCTGTCCGCGCAACGTGACCTTTGCGCCGATGGGCATCCCGGTTCGCAGCCGGAACTGGGCGATCGAGCGCTTGGCGCGGGTCACGATCGGCTTCTGCCCGGTGATGCGGGCCAGGTCGCCGACCGCGGCGTCCAGCGCCTTCGCGTTCTGGATCGCCTCCCCCAGCCCGATGTTGACCACCACCTTCTCGAGCCGCGGCACCTCCATCGGGTTGACGTAGTCGAACTCGCGCCGCATCGCGGGCGCCACCTCGTCGTGGTAGCGCTGGCGCAGCCCGGTGTACGTCGGAGGCGTGAACCCGCCACGGCCCTTGCCGTCGCCGCCCGATGCCTGCGCCGCCGGCGTGCGCGCGCGGGCGCCGGCCGGCTTGGCCTTCGCGATCGCCGCGCTCATGAGGTCACCTCGATCTGCTCGCCGCAGTGCTTGCAGACGCGCTGGCGCCTGCCGCCCTCGAGCACCTGGTGCGCGATGCGCGTCGGCTTGTCGCAGCGCGGGCAGACGACCTGCACGTTGCTGACGTGGATCGGCACCGGCAGGTCCAGGATCCCGGCCTGCTGGGTGCGCGTACGCGGCCGCATGTGCCGCTTGGCCATGTTCAGGCCGGGCACCACCACGCCGAGGCCGCGCTTCGTCTTCTCGACGCGCTCGACGGTGCCGCGCTTGCCGCGGTCCTTGCCGGCGATCACCATCACGGTGTCGCCCCTTCTCACGTTCATGTCTCTAGAGCACCTCCGGGGCGAGCGAGACGATCTTCATGTAGTTGCGCTCGCGGAGCTCGCGGGCCACCGGGCCGAAGATGCGGGTGCCGCGCGGGCTCCCCTGCGGGGTGATCAGCACCGCCGCGTTCTCGTCGAAGCGGATGTGGCTGCCGTCGGGCCGCCCGTACTCCTTGGCGGTCCGCACCACCACGGCGCGCACGACGTCGCCCTTCTTCACGCCGGAGTTGGGCAACGCCTGCTTGACACTGGCCACGATGACGTCCCCCACCTCGGCCGTGTCGGCCTGCGAGCGGCCGATCACCGTGATGCACTGCAGCGTGCGCGCCCCGGTGTTGTCCGCCACGCGCAGGCGGGTGTACTGGCGGATCATCTAGTCCACCAGCTCCTCGTACGAGCCGCGTGCCACGATCTCGACGACGCGCCAGCGCTTCTCGCGTGAGAGCGGTCGGCTCTCCTCGATCCGCACCGTGTCGCCGACGCGCGCGCCGGACTCGTCGTGCGCCTTGAACTTGCTCGACAGGCGGACCACCCGCTTGTAGATCGGGTGGCGCCGCAGCCGCTCCACGCTGACCACGACGGTGCTGTCCATCTTGTCGGACACCACTCGCCCCACCTTGGTCCTTCGCTTGCCCTGCATCAGCTGGCCTTCTCCACGTCAGCGCCGGCCGCGGCTTCGGCCTGGTGCTGGCGCTCCGTCATCACCGTCAGGATGCGGGCGATCCGCTTGCGGGTCGCCGGCAGCCTGCTGTAGTTCTTCTCCTGCCGCGTGGCGAGATCGAAGCGGATCTTCCACAGCTCCTGCTTCGCATCCACCAGCGCGCTCTCCAGATCGCGGTCGGAGAGCCTCCGGATCTCACTGATGTCCATGCTCGAGGCCCTCCTTCACCACGAACTTCGTCGAGATCGGCAGCTTGTGGCTGGCCAGGCGCATCGCCTCGCGGGCGATGGGCTCCGGCACGCCGGACATCTCGAACATGACACGGCCGGGCTTGACCACCGCGACCCAGTGGTCGGGCGCGCCCTTGCCGGAGCCCATGCGGACCTCGGCCGGCTTCTTGGTCACCGGCTTGTCGGGGAAGACGCGGATCCAGATCCGGCCGCCCCGCTTGATGTGGTGGGTCATGGCGCGCCGCGCCGCTTCGATCTGGCGGCTGGTGAGCCAGCAGACCTCCTCGGCCATCAGCCCGAAGTCGCCGAAGCTCACCTGGGTGCCGCCCTTGGCCAGTCCGGCGCGGCGTCCGCGCTGCACCTTGCGGTGCTTGACGCGCTTGGGCATCAGCATCGGTCAGGCCTCCTCGCCCGTCTTGGCGGAATCGGTCTTCTCCTCGGCGGCGGGCTCCTCGGCGGCGGTCACCTCAGGCTCCGGCACGGCAGCCTCGGCAGTCGCCGCCTCATCGGTTGCCGAGGCGGGAGCCTCGGCCGGCCGCTCTGCGGCGGGCTGCTCCGCAGCGGGCTGCGCGGCGGGCTGCTCCGCGGGAGGAGGAGCCTCGGTCACGGCCGGCTGCTCCGCGGGAGGAGGAGCCTCGGTCACGGCCGCCTGCTCCTCGGCGGCGGGAGCCTCGGCCACGGCCGTGGCGGCGCGACGCGTGCGGCCACCGGTGGCCGCGGCGGTCCGGGTCCGCGGGGTGCGCGCCCGCGGCTCACGAGGCTCGGTGCGCGCCGATCCCGGCGCCTCGCCCAACTGCTCGCCGCGGTAGATCCAGGCCTTGACCCCGATGCGCCCGTAGGTCGTATGCGCGTGGACCATGCCGTAGCTGATGTCGGCGCGCAGCGTACCCAGCGGGATGCGGCCCTCCTTGTCCCACTCGGTCCGGCTCATCTCCGAGCCGCCCAGGCGGCCGGAGACCTGGATCTTCACGCCCTTGGCGCCGGCCTTGATGGTGCGCTGGATGGTCTGCTTGATCGCCTTGCGGAAGGCGATGCGCCGCTCGAGCTGGTTGGCCACGTTCTGGGCCACCAGCATCGCGTCCAGCTCCGGCTGCAGGATCTCCTTGATCTCGAGCTTGACCTTCTTGTCGGTCAGCTTCCCGATGGCGGTGCGCAGGAACTCCACGTTCGCCCCGCCCTTGCCGATGACGATGCCCGGCTTTGCGGTGTGGACGGTCACGGTCACGTGGTTGATGCCGCGCTCGATCTCGGTCTGGCTGACGCTGGCGTTGGCGAGCTGCTTCTCGACGAGCCGCCGGATCCGCATGTCCTCCTGCAGCAGGGATGCGTAATCGCGGTCCGCATACCACTTCGCCAACCAGGGCTTGATAATGCCGATCCGGAAGCCATACGGGTGAACCTTGTGTCCCATCAGGCCTCCTCTTCGTCAGCCACGGCGATCGTGATGTGGCTGGTTCGCTTCAGGATTCCGAACGTGCGCCCCTGCGCGCGCGGTCGCCACCGCTTCAGGGTGGGGCCCTCGTCGGCCGTGGCGGCGACCACGGTGAGCTCATCGGCCGAGAGGTTGAAGTTGTTCTCCGCGTTGGCGGTGGCGCTCTTGAGCAGCTTGGCCACGTCGCGCGCCGCCGCGTTCGGCAGGAAGCGCAGGATGGCGGCGGCCTCCTCCACCGGCTTGCCGGCGATGAGGTCGGTCACCAGGCGCACCTTGCGCGGCGAGATGCGGATGTACTTGGCGGTGGCGGTCACGCGCATCGTGCAGCTCCTACTTCAGCGCCGTCGAACGATCCGTGGCCTTGCCATGGCCACGGTAGTGCCGCGTCGGGGCGAACTCGCCCAGGCGATGGCCGACCATGTTCTCGGTGATGAAGACCGGCACGTGGCGACGGCCGTCGTGGACGGCGATCGTGTGCCCGATCATCTGCGGGAAGATCACGCTGGCCCGCGACCAGGTCTTCAGCACCTTGCGCTCGTTGCGCTTGTTCATGTCGTCGATGCGGCCGAGCAGGCGCGCGTCGACGAACGGTCCCTTCTTGACGGAACGACTCATCGCGCTCTCCTAACCCCGTCCGTA
>JAPSGM010000354.1 GCA_031177555.1 Chloroflexota bacterium | reverse complement strand
CCTCGGCACCCTCACCACCTTCGTCGGGCTGGTGGGCGGCGGTGAGGTGGCACAGATGGCCGCCGGCTACGGGCTGCTGGTCAGCGGCTCGGCCGTGTACCTGCTCGTCGGCCTCGGCCTGCGCGCGGCCCTGGCACGTCGCGCACAGGCGGTCACGACGGTCGCCATCGGCTCACGCGCCACCGCCGCACCGCGGCAGTCCTGATCATCCGGAACCCGGAACGGGCGGGTCAGGCGGCCGGCGTGCCGGAGCGTCGTCGCGGCCGGGGGGCCGCATTGCGGACTTCGGCGGCCATCGAGGGCGGCAGATGCCCCGAGAGGTGGATGCCGGCCGCCGTGTACGCCTCGTCGACGTCGCCGGCGCCCCGGGCCCTGGCCACGAGCTCGCCGCGCGCGTAGGGGACGACCTCGTCGACGCTCACCATGGCCGCCCGGAGCGCGTCGGCGACGCGCTCCAGTAGCTGGGCGAGCCCCTCGCCGGTCGTCGCGCTCACGAAGGCGGCCTGCGGGCTGGGCGGCATCGGTGCCATGCGGAGGTCGGCGTCGAGCAGGTCGATCTTGTTGAAGACCGTGATGCGCGGCTTCTCCCCCGCTCCGAGCTCGTCGAGGACCGCCTGCACGGCGGTCTGCTGGCCGAGGAAGTCTGGATCGGCAGCGTCGACCACTTCCAGCAGCAGGTCGGCACGGACCACCTCCTCCAGCGTGGCGCGGAAGGCGTCCACCAGGTCGTGGGGCAGCTTGTTGATGAAGCCCACCGTGTCGCTGATGACCACCCGCTGGCCGGTCGGCAAGGTGACTGAGCGGCTCGTCGGGTCGAGCGTGGCGAACAGCATGTCGGCGGCGTACACGTCCGCCCCGGCCAGGGCGTTGAGCAGGGTCGACTTGCCGGCGTTGGTGTAGCCGACCAGCGCCACGGTGGCGACCTCCGAGCGGTCCCGCTGCCGGCTGGCGGTTGCGCGGTGGCGACGGACATCGCGCAGCTCGGCACGCACTTTCTTGATCTTCTCGCGGATGATGCGGCGGTCGGTCTCGAGCTGGCTCTCGCCCGGACCGCGTGTGCCGATGCCGCCCGCGGTACGCGACAGGTGGGTCCACATCCGGGTCAGGCGCGGCAGGTGGTACTCCAGCGCCGCCAGCTCGACCTGGAGCCGGCCCTCCTTGGTTCGCGCGTGGCGGGCGAAGATGTCGATGATCAGCGCCGACCGGTCCAGCACCTTGCAGCCGAGCAGCTTCTCCAGGCTGCGCTGCTGGGTGGCGCTCAGCTCGTCGTCGACCACCAGCAGGTTAAAGTCGTGCATCGCCTTCGCGTCCACCAGCTCGGTGGCGCGTCCCTTGCCGAAGTACCACACCGGGTCTGGCGTCGCGCGGCGCTGAAAGGCGCTGCCGAGGACGCTGGCGCCTGCCGTCTCGGCCAGGGCGCCCAGCTCGGCCAGGCTGCGGTGGATCGGCCAGCGGCCCTCCGCGGGATCGTCGATGCCGATCAGGAAGGCGCGCTCCTCCGGCGCGGTGAGGTCGATCATCCGGTTCCGCTCGCTCATCGGAGGCCCATGCTAGCGGATGCGGCGGCCTGTCCCCGAGCCTGCGTCGGTACTTTCCGGCTAGTGCGTCGCCGAACCCCGATGTGCCATACCAATCCGCACACGCCGGGGGCCTGGAGGACGACGCGCATGCACGAGGCCGCGATGCCCGCGAGCGGAGCCACCGCGATCGCGGTGGGCCGCAGCGGCCTCGTCCTGCGCCTGCTGGCCACCGTGGCGGTGGCGTGTGCCGCGGCCCTGGTGGCCGAACGGTCCCTGGTCGGCCTCCTGCCCGACTTCGCCGTGCGAGTCGCGATGAGCGCACTCGCCGGCTCGGCGCTGATCAGCTCGGCCCTATGGCGCGTGGTGGTCCGGCCGCTCGAGCAGTCACGCGACGACCTGAACGTGCGCTATGAAGCCGCACTGGCCGACGCGCTGACCGATCCGCTGACGGGGCTCGGCAACCAT
>JAPSGM010000167.1 GCA_031177555.1 Chloroflexota bacterium | reverse complement strand
TGCGACTCTTCCTGCGGCCGGGCCTGTACATCCTTGCTGGTGGAGGAATCCGGCTCTCGGGAACGGAAGCGTCAATCGAGGCGGTCACCAGCCCCTCGGTCGCCGAGGCGCGCGTCATGATCTTCTCGACTGACGGCCCCGGCTGCCCGACGATTGGTGGGCAATGCCAGGGCGCCATCACCTTCGGGGCATCCCAGGCATTCAAGGCGAAGGCGCTGAATGCTTCTACCTGTGGGCTCGTGTCGCCCCAGGCCTGTCCGTGGAAGGGACTCCTTCTGTGGCAGGACGGGACGGCAAGCAACCCGACTGCCACAGTGAAGCTGGGCGGCCAGAGCAGCACCATCCTGGCCGGTACGATCTACGCGCCGCTCGCGAACGTCGAGGTGAACGGCGGCAACGCGACGACCGGCTGCTCCGGCGGCAGTACCGCGGGTTGCCTGGCCATCCAGATCATCTCGTACACCTGGAAGATCTCGGGCGGCGGGTTGGTCGAGATGCCCTACGATCCGTCGGGGCTGTACCAGCTCGACCTGCGAGGGCTCGTCCACTAGGCCGAGAAGAGCTCAGGCCGGCTGCGCGGGTCCCGCCTCCGCCAGCCTGAGGGCCATGGCGGCTGCTTCCCGGGGATCGCGCGCGCGGTGAACCCGTGGACCACCGAGCCGGTGCTCCGACTCGACGCGCCACGACGACAGCGCCACCACGTGGCGCCCCATCCGCAGCGCCAGCCCGATCTCGGACAGCGTGCCATGGCGTCCGCCGACGGCTACCACCGCATCGGCCGCGGTGACCACCACCAGGTTGCGCGCCACGCCGAGCCCGGTCGGGATGGCGACGCGGACGTACTCGTTGGCCTCGGAGGCATCGGGCCCGGGGAGGATCCCGATGGTCGCGCCGCCGGCCGTGGCTGCGCCCCGCGAGGCCGCCCGCATGACGCCGCCCAGGCCGCCCGTAACGACCGTGGCGCCCGCCCGCGCCAGCAGGTGGCCGACCTCCTCCGCCCACTCGAGCATCCGGCGCGCATCCACGCCGCGCGGGTCGCCCTCCCCTATGACCGCGACGTGCGGCGGTCGCTTGGGCAGCACCGGCTCGGTCATGACGACGCGCCGCGCAATTCCGCGGTGACCAGCGCCTCGTAGCGCGCCGGGCCACGCCCCAGGTGGCTGCGGTAGAGCACCAGCCGGTCGACCGCCAGGCCCACGGCTGGCGCCACCACCCCGACGAGCGCGGTGGCATCCGTCCCGAGCCGATCGCGCGCCCGCGCAAGCGTGAGGTGGCCGCGGAAGCGGTCGTCCTCCGGCAGCCCCACCGCCGAGCGCACCACTCGCGCCAGTCGACGCAGGCGCCCGTCGGGATCGGCGATCCCGTACCACAGCACCCGCGCGCGGCCCCGCGACGGGAAGGCACCCAGCCCGCCGGCCTGCCGCTCGAAGGCCTCGTGCTGGGAAGCCACGCGCTCCAGGGCGGCAGCGACGCGCGAGACGTACGCCGCATCGGTGGCTCCCAGGAAGGCCAGGGTCACGTGCCAGGCCTCGGCATCGGTCCAGCGCCAGCCGTCCGCGCCGGGCATGGCGCGCAGGTCATGGACGCAGCCTTCGACGGCTGCGCGCACGTCGGCCCCGATCGGGACCGCCACGAACAGGCGCCAGGGCCGCTCCACATCGGGCACGGCTCAGGCACTGGCGCGTGCGAGCCGGGCGTCGACGATCGGCACAAGCTCGGCCAGGGATCGGATCAGCGGCACGCCGGGCGGCACGTCGTCGGCGGTGAACCGCTCACGCCGGTCGATCAACACGGCGCCGATGCCCACGCTCTGCGCCCCGGCGACATCGGCGTCGAGGTGGTCGCCCACGTGGACGGCCCCGTCGGGCCGGACCCCGGCCTGCTCCAGCGCGTAGCGGAAGATCCGGGGGTGCGGCTTCTCGAAGCCGACCCGCGCGCTGGCCGCGATGAAGTCGAACTGGCTCACCAGCTCCAGCGAGTGCATCAGCTCCGGCAGCTGCCAGACCCAGTTGCTCACCGCACCGATCTTCAGGCCCCGCTGCTTGAGGGCGTCGAGCGCCGGCATGACGTCCGGGAAGACGTGCCAGTTGCTCACGAGCATGAACAGCTCCGACAGCCGGCGGAAGAACGACTCCGGCATGGGCCCGATGCCGAGCTCGGCGATGGCCGCCTGATCGATCTCGACGGTCCGGCGGAAGCTCGTCTCCTCGCTCGCCTCGAAGCCGCCCTCGAAGCCCCAGCCCCCGTGGTGGTACGCGGCCCGCAGGGCGGAGTGCAGCTGCTCGAGCTCGACATCGACGCCGTGCTCCTCGAAGGCGATCGCGTAGATGTGCTCCCAGGACGGGTTGGGGCGCATCACGGTGTCGCCGATGTCCAGGAAGACGGCGCGCAGCGGAGTCATCGGTCCAAGCCTAGCGGCGACCATCGGCCCTGCGTGCGCGGAGCCGTTACTCGTTGTAGAGCCGCTCCTCGATGAGCTTCTCGGCCGTCTGGCGGCCGGTCGGATCGAAGCAGCTGTACTCGAACAGCTTCTCGTACTCCAGGTCGATGTTGTCCTGGCCGCCGCGGTTCTTCTCGACGGTCAGCACCACCCAGTCGCGGTAGCGCTGGGCCTGGTACGGATTGAACTCGATGTTGACCTTGGCGACGATGTGGTACTTGTCGTTCAGGATCAGGATGATGTCGCTCTCGTAGTTGATGGCGCTGCTGCCGCGCAGGTGATGGTTGCGCAGGCGCTTCGCCTTCAGCCCCTCGCGGTCGGCCGCCACGATGGCCACCACCGGCACCTCCAGCGCCAGGGCGATGTCCTTCAGGCCGCTGACGATGCGGGTCACCTTCTCGGCCTCGTCCGCAGGCTCGGGGATGACCGGCACCTTCTGCAGGTAGTCCACGAACAGCACCAGCCGCCGCTCCTCTTCGCGCCGGTGCTCGTCGACGAGCGCCCGCAGGTTGTCGATGGTGGAGCCGGTGGCCGTGCCGCGCATGAGGTACAGGTTGCTGCCGTAGCGGGCGATGCGCTCCAGGCTGGGGCGCAGTCGCGGGTTGGTGCCGAGCTTGGCCTGCGTCCCGGTCTCGGCCGCGGCCGTGTAGCTGCCCAGGACCTCTTTCTTGACGTCCTGGATCTTCACCGCGCCCGACTTCTTCGGCAGGTTGGCGAGCGCCGACTCCATCGCGATCATGCGCTGGATCAGGTACTCCTCCTCGTGCTCGAAGCACACGTAGAGGACGGTCGCCTGGCCCGATGCCGACATGTTCCGCGCCATCTGCAGCGCCATGGTCGTCTTGCCGGCTCCCTGCGCGCCGCCGATGAGCATCAGCTCGCCGGGGCGCAGGCCGCCGCCGATCGTCTTGTCCAGAGGGACGAAGCCGGTGGCGATGGGCATGAACTCGTCGACCCGGCCGGACGCCACGCGCTCGTTGAGGTTGGTGAGGACGTCCAGCGCGGAGCGCGGGGCCAGCGTTCCCTCCCCGACCTCCAGCTTCCAGTCGGTGGCGGGTGCGGACCCGGCGAGCGGCTCGTCGATCATGGGTTCAGGGAGCTCCAGTGCAACGTGTCGGTACCTCGTGGCGAGCGCGGTGACGCCGCGCAACGCTCGGGGAGTATACGACCCGCCTCCTAGCCCCGAAATGGCCCGATCGGGCTACCCGAGGCGTTCGGTAGCGGCGTTCGCTCGAGGCGATCGGTAATCGCGTTCGCTCGAGGCGTTCGGCAGCGGCGTCCGGTAATCGCGTTCGCTCGGGGCGTTCGGTCGAGGCGTTCGCTCGAGGCGTTCGGTAATCGCGCGGTAAGCCGCGGATAAGTGGGTGCGCGCATGCTTGCTCGATGCCCAGGGGCGCCATCGCGGTACACGAGGCAGATCGCCGAGCGAGGCGGCTGGAGCTCGAGATCGTCCGCGAGCTGCGCGTGGCACGCCTGACGGGGGCCGGCGTCAGCGGGACGTGGCCCGTGCCATGGGCATCTCCCCGGCCTCGGTCTGCCGCATCGAACGCGGCGACGTTGCTCGCGTCAGTCTCCGGAGTCTCGCGCGCTTCGCGGGCGCGGTGGGACTCGTTCTGTGGGTGCGCGCATACCCGGCCGGCCGTCGCGTCCTCGATACTCCGCAGCTGGCCGTCTTCGGACGCTTTCGGAAAGCCACGCACGCGGCCCGGGGCTGGGAGACCGAGGTGCCCATGCCGATCGCCGGCGACCTGCGGGCCGCCGACGTCCGCGGTCGCATCCCCGGTTGCGTCGTCATGGTCGAGCTCATCACACGCATCGTGGACTTCCAGGCGCAGCAACCACGCGGCCCGTAGCTGGTCACTGGTTGCAGCGGGCGGAACGCGCGGCGTGGCAGGGCGGTAACGCGCGGCGAGGCGGGCGGTGGCTGGCCGTTTCGTGGCCGCCAATTTCGTCATCTGCAACCACGCGGCCCCTAGCTGGACACGGGTTGCAGCGGGCGGAACGCGCGGCGTGGCAGGGCGGTAACGCGCGGCGAGGCGGGCGGTACGGGGGGAACGGGCGGCGAGGCGGGTGAACCGGCGGCGAGTGCGGGCAAGCGGAAGGCCCGGCGCGGTGGCCGGGCCTTCGGGCTGGAACGGTGGTGGAGCGCCTTGCCGAGCTACGCGGGCTGGGGTGCCGGGCCGCGGCGCCGCTTCGGCGGCTTCTCCTCGCCGGGCTCCTCGGCCTCGGGGACGACGTCGCCTTCCCCCGCGGGCGTGACCGCCCGTCGCGGCCTGGGGCTCACGCCGCGCGGCGGCAGGATGCCCTCGAACAGGGCCTCGAACTCGTCGCTCTCGATCGTCTCCTTCTCGATGAGGAGCGTCGCGAGCCGGTCCAACACGGCGCGGTGCTCGGTGAGCGCCTCGGTGGCGCGGTCGAAGGCACGGTCGATGATCTCCCGGACCTCGGCATCGATCCGGGCCGCGACCTCGTCCGAGTAGTTGCGCTGCTCGCTGATCTCGCGGCCCAGGAAGACCATCTCCTCCTTCTTGCC
>JAPSGM010000166.1 GCA_031177555.1 Chloroflexota bacterium | reverse complement strand
GTGATGGCCGAGTGGCTGCGGATCGAGGGCCACGGATAGCGGTCCATCCACGGCATGGGGCCCGTGAACCGTCCCGTAACCGGGTGGGGTATTGTTCTGCGCAGGGGCGGCCAATCGCGCGCCGCCCAGCCGAGCAAGGGTGCAGCGCCAGTGAAAAACGTCCAGGAGCCGGCTGAGCGCGTCGTCGCGAACGTCGAGCGCGTCATCGTCGGCAAGCACGCCGAGGTCCGGATGGCCCTCGTCGCGCTCCTCTGCGAGGGTCACATCCTGATCGAGGACGTGCCCGGCGTGGGCAAGACCATGCTGGCCAAGGCGCTCAGCAAGAGCATCGGCTGCAGCTTCCGCCGCATCCAGTTCACCCCCGACCTCCTGCCCTCCGACGTCACCGGGCTGTCGATCTTCAACCAGAAGGAGCAGGAGTTCGAGTTCCGTCCTGGACCGATCTTCGCGCAGGTCGTCCTGGCCGATGAGATCAACCGCGCCACGCCCAAGACCCAGAGCTCGCTGCTCGAGTGCATGGAGGAGCGCCAGGCGACGATCGATGGCCAGACCTACGAGATGCCGTCGCCGTTCCTGGTGATCGCCACCCAGAATCCGATCGAGTACGAGGGCACCTTCGCCCTGCCCGAGGCACAGCTCGACCGCTTCATGCTCCGCCTGCGGCTCGGCTATCCCAAGGCGATGGAGGAGATCGTCATCCTGGACGAGCAGAAGCGGACGCACCCCATCACCGACATCCGCCAGGTCCTCTCGCTCGAGGAGCTGCGCCAGATGCAGAGCGCGGTCAAGGAGGTGTACGTCGACCAGGCGGTGGCCGAGTACATCGTGCGGCTGGCCGGCGCCACGCGCGAGCACCCCGACGTCTACCTGGGCGCATCGCCGCGCGGCTCGATCAACCTCTACCGCGCTGGCCAGGCGCTGGCCGCCCTGGACGGCCGCGACTATGTCATCCCCGATGACGTCAAGCATCTCGCGGTCGCCGTGCTGGCCCATCGGCTCATCGTCAAGAGCCAGGCATCCCTGCGCGAGATCGATCCGGACGCGATCGTGCGCGAGGTCATCGGCCAGGTGCCGATCGGCGAGCCGACCAACGTCACCGCGGGACCGCGCTAGCGCCCGGCGGGGAGCAGCCTGCTGATGGGAGGCCTGGCGCGACAGCTGCGGTTCGTGTTCCTCGGCACCGTGCTGGTGGTCGCCGCCTTCAGCACGGGCATCAACTTCCTCTTCTTCCTCGTGTACCTGCTCGGCGCGCTGCTCCTGGGCGCCTGGTACTTCGCGCGCCGCGGGCTGCAGGGCCTGCGCGCGGGGTACTACGTCATGAACCCGCGGGCGCAGGTTGGCGACGTGCTGCAGGCGATCTACCGCGTCGACAACGACACGCGCTGGACGAAGCCGTGGGTCGAGCTCTGGAACGAGTCGACGCTGCCCGCGCCGTTGCCGGGCCGCGTTATCGGCATCGGGGCCGGCGCCAGCCGGCAGTGGCTGGCCAAGGTCACGCTGCTGCGTCGCGGCTCGTACCGCCTGGGTGCGCTGCGTGTCCGCACCGGCGATCCGTTCGGGCTCTTCACGACCGAGATGGTCGTGGGCCAGCCGACCTGGGTGGTCGTCTTCCCCAAGGTCCACCAGCTGCCGCACTGGCGCCTGCCGCCCTCGCCGGTGGACGGGACGCAGCCGTCGCGCCGCCGCTACGAGGCCAGCAGCCCGCTGGTGCGCAGCATCCGGCCCTACGTGCACGGCGACGCCATCAACCGCATCCACTGGCTGTCGAGCGTCCGGCATAGCGAGCTGCAGGTGAAGGAGTTCGACCTGGAGCAGACGGCCGACCTGTGGATCGTGCTGGACCTCGACCGCTCGGCGCACGCCGGGAGCGGCGACGGATCGTCGGTCGAGGCGGCGGTCAGCGCGGCGGCCTCGATCGCGGTGCAGACGCTGAACGAGAACCGCGCGGTGGGCATCACCGTCTCCAGCCGGCGCCAGCACGTCCTGCAGCCCGACCGCGGCACGCGGGTCGAGCAGAAGATCCTGCACCTGCTGGCCAACGTCCAGGCCGATGGCTCGCGGCCGCTGGCCGAGGTGCTGCTGAGCACCCTGCCGCAGCTGCGCCGCGGCATGACCCTGTGCCTCATCACCGGCTCCACCGACCGCGACTGGGCGCGGGCGCTGGCCTCGCTCCGGCGCCGCGGCGTGGCCACGATCGTCGTCCTGCTCGACCGCTATGCCTTCGCCAGCGGCCGCTCCGCCGACGAGGAGGAGACGGCGCACGCCGAGCTGAGCGCCATGCGCCACGCCCTGGCCGAGTACGACATTGGGTTCTACGCGGTCGGGCCGGCCGACGAGCTGGGCGAGGCCCTGGGCCATAGGGAGCGGGTCCGTGCCTGAGCAGCTGGACCGCTACCTGCGGCCGCGGGAGGGATGGCTGTCGCTGGCGCTGCTGGTCGTCATGCTCCTGAGCGTGGCCTGGGCGGTGCAGCGCACCGAGTGGATCGAGCAGACGGAGTACCTCGTCCCCATCGCCCTGTACGGTGCCGTCCTCGGCGCGCTGCTCGGGCTGACGCGCCTCTCCGTCGTCGCCGTGATGCCCATCAGCGCGGTGGTGGGCACCCTGCTCCTGCTGTGGGCCATTGGCGGCGAGTATTTCCCCGACGCCTCGCAGGTCGAGCGCCTGGTGCTGCTGCGCGGCGAGGCCCTGGACTGGATGCGGATCCTGCTGGATCGCGGCTACGGCCCGCAGCTGGTGCCTTACGCGCTGGGCTTCGGGCTGGTGATGTGGGTCACCGCGTTCATCGCCGCCTACGCCATCTACCGCCACCATCGGGTGCTCGACGCGATCCTGGTGGTGGGGGCGGCGCTGATTGCCAACATGTCGGCCACCCTCGCCGACCTCTTCGGGTACCTCGTCCTGTTCGTGCTGGCGGCCCTGCTGCTGTGGCTGCGCGCCGCCCTCATCGGTCGGGAGGAGAGCTGGCAGCGCCGTCGTGTCAACGAGAACGTGGAGGTGCCGGCCGCCATCATGCGGTCGGGCGTGGTCTTCATCGGCCTCAGCATCACGCTGGCCTGGGTGCTGACCACGGTCGCCGTCGCCGCCCCGCTCACGGCGGTGTGGAACAACCTGGACGGCGTCTGGCGCGACGCGCGCGACCGGCTGGACGGCGTGCTCGGCGGCCTGTCGAATCCCGAGGCCCGCTTCCAGGGCGCGACCTTCGGCAACGCCTTCCGCATCGACGGCAGCTTCGTGAGCAGCGAGGACCCGGTGCTCACCATCGCGGCGCCGCGGAACTATTACCTGCGCACGGTCACCTACGACCGCTACACCGGCCACGGCTTCGCGCGCAGCGCCGTCGAGGAACGGAACGTGGTGGCCGGCGAGCTGCTGTTCCCCGAGTACACGCCCGAGGAGCCGCTGAACCGCGACGCGTTCGACCTGCAGACCGTCACGCTCGTCCACGCGCGCTCCCTGGGCGGCGCCATCTTCACGCCGGGCTACCCGGTCAGCGTCACGGTGCCGGCCGTGGTGCTGGAGACCGGTGGCACGGCAGTGCTGGGCGGGCTCGAGTCGGCATCGTCCGTCCCGGGCGGGACCGGGTACGCGGTGACCACGCTGGTGAGCCGGGCCACCAAGGCCCAGCTCAACGCCGCCGGCCAGGACTACCCCGGGGAGGTCCGGCAGCTGTACCTGGGCACGGAGGGCGTCACGCCGCGGACCCGGCAGCTGGCCGTCGAGATCGTGACGAACGCCGGGGCCGTGACGCCGTTCGAGCAGGCGGAGGCGCTGGCCGAATTCCTGCGAACCAACGACCAGTTCACCTACCAGACGACGGCGCCCACCCCGCGCGACCCGAACGCCGACATCGTGGACTTCTTCCTGTTCGATCCCGAGAGCGGGCGCATCGGCTACTGCGAGTACTACGCGACGGCGATGGCGGTGATGGCCCGCACGCTGGGCCTGCCGGCCCGCGTGGCGGTCGGCTTCGCGCCCGGCGAGCCGATCAACCCGGCCGGTCCCGAGCGGGAGTCGAACACGTACCTGGTCCGCGAGGGCAACGCCCATGCCTGGGCCGAGGTGTACTTCCCGGGCTATGGCTGGGAGCGCTTCGAGGCCACCAAGACGATCGCTCCGGTAACCCGCCTGCAGGGCGAGGCCCCGGGACCGGCGCCGAGCGGCGGCGCATTGCCGTCGCTCCCGCCACGGCTCGACCCGCGGGATCGCGGCGACATCAGCAGCCTGCCGTCGTTCCAGCCGGCGCCCGGCGCCTTCGGGCCGACCGACGAGGGGCCGCCCGAGGAGGCGCGCGGCGGCAATCTGCTGGTCATCGTGGCCATCGTCACGGTGGCGGCGGGAGTGGCGATCTGGCGGCTGCGGCTGACGCGCCGGCGGCTCCGCTTCCTGGCTCCCGGTGAGCGGCAGTGGTTCCGCCTGGCGCTCGCCGCGGACCGCGCCGGCGTGAGGCAGCGGCCGAACGAGACGATCTACGAGTACGCCGCCTGGCTGGAGGAGCAGATTCCTCGGCACCGCCCGGAGATCCAGACCATCGCGCAGGGCAAGGTCTGGCAGAGCTACTCGGGGCGGTCGATCTCCGGCGAGGCGCTGGCCCGCATCGAGCAGGCCTGGAAGCGCCTGGAGCTGCCGATGGTGTGGCTCGCGATCCAGCGCCGGGTCGCGTCGCTGCTGCCGTCCTTTGGCCGCGGCAAGCGGGCCTGAGGAGGAGTTGCGGGCCGGCGAGTGGATTTCTTGCCAAATCGCACCGGGTGCACGACCGATGCTCTTCGCGATGTGCGCCACGGCGGCCCCACGCTCGACTCCGGCGTTGATCTCGCCATTCCCGTCGCGTGATGACCACCTGGCAAGGTCCAGCGCGCGCAACCGACGCTCAGGGGGACCTGGCGAGATTTTGGCAAGATTCGGGGCCCGGGGCCATCGGAGGCCCACGGAAGCCGGCCAGGGCTAGAGCGCCAGCGGCTTCCCCTCAGCCTCGTCGACA
>JAPSGM010000036.1 GCA_031177555.1 Chloroflexota bacterium | reverse complement strand
CTCGGTGATCAGGTCGGCCACCTTCCGGTCCGTGTCGCGGTAGGGCATCTCGAGCAGGCACACCGACTCGAGCCACTTGCCGACCTTGCCGTCCACGATGGCCGGGATGCGGTCGGCCGGATGCCCGTCGCGCTCGGCGTCCTGCGTGAACTCGCGGCGCCGGGCCTCCAGCACGTCGGCGGGCACGTCGTCACGGCTGACGTACAGCGGGCCGAGGCCGGCCACCTGCATGGCAAGCTCGCGGGCCAGCTGCTGGAAGTCGTCGGTCCGAGCCACGAAATCCGTCTCGCAGTTCAGCTCCAGCAGCACGCCCAGCCGGGCGCCATGGTGGATGTACGAGGCGATCACGCCCTCGCGGGCGGCGCGTCCCGCCTTCCGTGCCGCGGTGGAGAGGCCCTTCTCCCGCAACCAGGCGACGGCCTTCTCCACGTCGCCACCGCTCTCCTCGAGCGCCCGCTTGCAGTCCATGATGCCCGCGCCGGTCTGGTCGCGGAGGCGCTTCACGTCCTCGGGCCTGATCATCGTGCTCATCACGTCGTCGTCCTTCCGGTGTGATCCTCGCCGATGCCGCCTAGGCGGGCACCGCGTCGTTGTCCTCGTCCTCGGTCGGCTCGGCAGCGCGCCGCGCGCGGGCGCGACGCTCCTCCTCCTCGTCCTCCTCCGGCTCGGGCTCGAAGATGAGCGCCTCGCCGGCCGCCAGGGCGGCGGAGTAATCGGCCTCGCCGGCCAGCTGGCTCTCGTCGATCGGCGGCATCGCCTCCGCCTGCTCGAACTCCTCGTCCAGCCGGGCCTGGCGCTCCTGCTGCGCCTCGAGCACCGCATCGGCCACCTTGCCGCAGATCAGCCGAACCGAGCGGATCGCGTCGTCGTTGGCGGGGATCACCCAGTCGATCAGGTCGGGGTCGCAGTTGGTATCGGTCATGGCGACCAGCGGGATCTCCAGCCGGCGTGCCTCGGCCACCGCGATCGACTCGCGGTGCGGGTCGACCACGAAGACCGCGCCCGGCAGGCGCCGCATGCGGCGGATCCCCCCCAGGCCGGCGTTCAGCTTGGCGATCTCCTCGGTGAGCTTGCTCGCCTCCTTCTTGGTGAGGCGCTCGAACTCCCCGCTGTCGCGACGCGCCTCCAGCGCCTCGAGACGCTGGATCCGCCGCTTCATGGTCGTGAAGTTGGTGAGCATGCCGCCCAGCCAACGGGTGTTGACGTGGTGCTGCCCGCAGCGCTCGGCCTCGGCGGCGATGGCCTCCTGGGCCTGCTTCTTGGTGCCGACGAACAGGATGCTGTCGCCGCGGCGCACCGTGTCGCGGATGAAGTCGAGGGAGGCATCCAGCCGGCTGACCGTCTGGGCCAGGTCGATGATGTGGATGCCGTTGCGCTCCGCGAAGATGTACTCGCGCATCTTCGGGTTCCAGCGACGGGTCTGGTGTCCGAAGTGGACGCCCGCCTCCAGGAGCTGCTTCATGGTGGTTGCAGCCAAGGGATGACCTCCGGTTCTTTCCTCCGCCCGCCTCCGCTCTCGTCGCGTCGACCCCTCGCCGAGGCGTGGGGCACCGTAGACCGCGAGATCCGCGAGCGTGTGTGATGGGGATACGTCCGGCCGTGGCGAACCCGCTGGGCTGCTCAGGCCGGCGCGGAGTATAGCACGAACGGCCGTCCACCCCTCTCGGGACCGATCCGCGCACAACGGTACCGAAGTACCCCTTCGCCACCCGCTCGTACCTTGACCCCACCCGACGGCCGCCTAGCATCGGCGACCCGATGCGGGCCGGCGCGCCGGCATCGGCCGAATCGAATGAGACCAAGGCAGCGGGGACTCAAGACCGATGCGACAGCGACCGCAGCTCCTCATCCTGGCAGGCACTCTGGCACTCGGCGTGGTGGTCACGCCCATCGCCGGCTCGCGGGCCACGGCGAACGACCGGATCGTGGTCGTCCAGCCAGGCCAGACCCTGAGCCAGATCGCGCTCCGCGAGGGCGTGACCGTGCAGCAGCTCGTCGAGCTCAACGGCATCGCCGACCCGAACCGCATCTATGCCGGGCAGCGACTCCGCGTGCGCTCGCCGCGATCCGGCGGAGCAGCAGCCGCCGCCGGGGGTGCCGCCCGCGCGGGCGGCGGCACGCACACGGTGGCCTGGGGCGAGACGCTCACTGGCATCGCGCGCACGTACCGCACAACGGTGGCCGCCCTGGCGCGTGCCAACGGCATCGCCAACGCGTCGTTCATCCGCGCCGGCCAGGTCCTGCGCGTGCCGGGCTCTGGCCGGGCACGCGCCGGCGACGGCCGCGCGCCGGCGCGGACGTCGTGGACGACGCATCGCGTCGGCCACGGTGAGACGCTGTGGGGCCTCGCCGTCCGGTACGACACCACGGTCGAGGCGATCGCGCGGGCGAACGGCATCGGCAACGTCTCCTACATCCGCGCCGGTGATGTGCTGCGCATCGCCGCCACGCGCGACGCCGGCCCGCGGCGGGGCGGCGACCGTGGCAAGCGCGGCGACCAGCGTGGGGGCGGCGGGCGCTCCGCGGGCGCGGCTTCGGGCCTCGCGATGCCGGCCGACATGGCCGCCCTCGTCGCCTCCCGGGCGCACATCGGCAGGCTGATCACGGCCGAGGCCCGGCGGCAGGGCGTGCCGCCCTCCTTCGCCAAGGCGGTCGCCTGGCAGGAGTCGGGCTGGCAGCCGAGGGTGAAGTCCTATGCCGGCGCCATCGGCGTCATGCAGCTCCTGCCGGCCACCGGTGAGTGGGTGGGCGGCACGATGCTCGGCCGCCCGGTGAACCTGTGGGATCCGGCGCAGAATGTGCGGGCCGGCGTGCGCCTGCTGCGTCACTACCTCGATCGCTACGGCGGCAACAGGCAGCTGGTGCTGGCGGCCTACTACCAGGGCCAGTCGGCGGCGGATCGCCACGGGATCTACCCGATCTCGCGCCCCTACATCGACTCCATCCTGTACCTGGAGCGCCTCTTTCGGGGCTAGCCGCTACCACCCGTCGATCGCCGGCAGGTGGCGGATGCGCCAGCGCCCGTCGCCCGCCGGCGTCACCGTGACCAGGTCCAGCCGCAGGCCGGTGGCCGGCGGCGCCGCGCGCCCGTAGGTCGCTAGCGCCGCGCGGAGCCGGGCCATCCGGCGCGGGTCGACGCTCTCGGCGCCCGTCCCGGCGCGGCCGGTGGATCGCAGCTTGACCTCGACCCCCACCAGCCCGCCGGCCGGGTCGCGGGCCACCAGGTCAAGCTCGCCGATCGGGCATCTCCAGCGCCGCTCCAGCACGGTCCAGCCGCGAGCGACCAGCCACCTCGCCACGGCCACCTCCGCCCGCAGCCCGAGCTCATGGCGCGGATCCGCCACGGTCATGTCCTCCGGGGAGGCGAGCGGCTCTCAGCTCTCCTCGTCGGGCTCGATGTCCTCCTCGGTCAGGATTGCGCCCTCCATGAACAGGTCCAGGCTCAGCTGCTCGCCGGAGAGCAGCATGCGCACCGGCGCGAAGGAGCGGCGGTGCCACTCGCAGGGCCCCTCGCTCAGCAGCGCATCGAGGTGGCGAGGGGTGCCGTAGCCCTTGTTCCGGGCGAAGCCATAGGCCGGGTACCGATCGTCCAGCTCGCTGCAGATCCGGTCGCGCGTGACCTTGGCGACGATGCTGGCCGCCGCGATCGAGGCGCTGATCGCGTCGCCGTCGATGATCGCCCGCTGGGGGAGCTCGACGTCGCGCAGGCTGAGCGCGTCGATCACCAGGTGGTCGGGCGGCTGCGGCAGGCGTCCCAGCGCCTCAGACATGGCCAGCTTCGTGGCCTCCAGGATGTTGATGCGGTCGATCACCTCCACCTCGACGCAGCCCACGCCGACCGCCTGCGCGCGGTCCAGGATGCGCCGGTACAGCGCCTCGCGCCGGGGGCGGGTCAGGACCTTGCTGTCGCGCAGGCCCCTGATGCGGTGATGCTCCGGGAGGATGACGGCCGCGGCCACCACCGGCCCGGCCAGCGAGCCGCGCCCGACCTCGTCGATGCCCGCGATGCGCTGGAAGCCCGCCAGCCGCAGCTCGCGCTCGTGCCGCATGTGCGCGTCGCGTGGCGCGCCCTTGCGGCGCCGGGGACGCCGCGTCTCGACCGATCCCCGGAGGAGATCGGTCACCGGCTCAGCGGCGCTCGCGAAGGGTGGCGGACTTGCCGACCCGGTCGCGCAGGAAGTAGAGCTGTGCTCGCCGGGCAACGCCGTGACGGACCACCTCGATCTTCTCGATGCGCGGCGCGTGGACCATGAAGGTCCGCTCCACGCCGACGCCGCTGGCGATGCGGCGAACCGTGATCTGCTGGTTCAGGCCGCCGCCGCGCATGCGCATGACGGTACCCTCGAACACCTGGATCCGCTCGCGGTTGCCCTCCACCACCTTGACCGAGACGCGGACGGTGTCGCCGGGCGCGATCTTCGGTACGTCGCTGCGGAGCTGCTCGCGCTCGAGCTCCTTGATGGCATCCATGATGGAGGAGACCTCATTATCGCGGCCTTAGCCGCGGCTTATCGGCGGGCGTGAAGATCGCGACCGATGCTGAGCCCGGCCGCGACCGGCGGAGTATAGCAGCGGGTCCGCGCGCCGGACAACCGGCGAGTCAGTCCAGGGCCGAGTCCTCGTCGCCCGCGCCGTCGGCCAGCTCATCGCGGAGCTCGACGACGATGCGACGATCCTCCTCCGACAGGGACGCGCGCTCGACCAGGTCCGGCCGGCGCTGCAGCGTGCGGCGCAGCGACTCGCGGCGCCGCCAGCGGGCGACCTCGGCGTGGTTGCCCGAGAGCAGCACCGGCGGCACGTCCGTGCCCCGGAACGACTCGGGCCGGGTGTACTGCGGGTGCTCGAGCAGGCCGCCGGCGAACGAGTCGGACTCGTGCGACTCGGCTTCGATCACGCCGGGGACCAGGCGCGCGACCGCGTCGATCAGCACCAGCGCCGGCAGCTCGCCGCCGGTCAGCACGTAGTCACCGATGCTCACCTCGCGGTCGACCAGTCCCCGGGCGCGCTCGTCGAACCCCTCGTAGCGGCCGCAGACCAGCGCCAGGCGCGGCTGGCCGGCCAGCTCGCGGGCCATGGCGTCGGTCAGGCGCTCCCCCGCCGGATCGAGCAGGATCACGTGCGCGCCGGCCTCGCGCAGCGGCTCGATGGCCGCGAACAGCGGCTCCGGGCGCAGCACCATCCCGGCACCGCCGCCGTACGGATAGTCGTCGACGCTGCGGTGGCGCCCCAACCCATGCTCGCGCAGGTCGTGGACGGCGACCTCGACCAGCCCGCGCTCGAGCGCGCGACCGATGACCGATGTGCGCAGCGGCACGTCGAAGAGCTCGGGAAAGAGCGTGACGACCTCGATCCGCACCTTCAGCGAACCTCCTCCGGCTCCCAGCGCACCGTCATCGTGCCCGCCTCCACGTCGATGCCGCGCACGACGTCGCGCAGCGCCGGGACGAGCAGCTCGCCCTGCGGGCCATCGATGCGATACACCTCGTTCTCGCCCGCGCGGAAGACCTCGACCACGCGGCCCATGGCGCGCCCGGCCTCGTCGGTCACGCGCAGGCCCACGAGCTGGTGCCAGTACCACGTCCCCTCCGGCAGCGCCTCGGGCTCGACCTCCAGGTAGCGGCCGGCGAGCGCCTCGGCGGCGTCGCGTCCGGCGATCCCCTCCAGGAGGAGGACAGGGACCCTGCCACCGCCCTCGTAGGCGGTGACGCGACGTGGCTCCGGCTCCCCCTCGATGTAGAGCAGCGCGCCCTCGGCCAGCCGCCCGGGAACGTCGGTCAGCGGCTCGACGCGGACGCCGCCGGCCAGCCCCTTGGCGCCCAGCACCCGAGCCACGGCCAGCCGCTCAGTCGTTGCTCTCGATCTCCAGCTCGACATGCCGGCCGTCGCGCGTCGCGGCGACCCGAAGCAGCGCCCGGATGGCGTTGGCGATCCGTCCGTCCCGCCCGATCACGCGGCCCATGTCCGACTCGTCGACGGTGAGGATCAGAGCCACCTCGTCGTCTCCCTCCTCGACCTCGACGCTGACCGCGTCGGGATTGTCGACGAGCGATCGCGCGATGTACTCGAGCAGCTCCTTCACTCTTCTGCCGTCGCGGTGGCCGGTGCCGCCGCCTTCCTGGTCCGCCGCCTGGCCGGGGTCCTAGCCGGGGCCTTGGCCGCGGGAGGCTGCTCGCCGGCCTGCCCGATGCCCGCCTGGCGCATGAGCTTGACCACGGTGTCGGAGGGCGTCGCGCCCTTGCCGATCCAGGCGTTCAGGCGGTCGGCATCGATCTGGACGGTTGCCGGGTCGGTGAGCGGGTCGTAGAAGCCCAGGATCTCGAGCGCTCGTCCATCGCGGGGGCGGCGGCTGTCGATCGCCACCACGCGGTAGCTCGGCCGCTTCGTGGCGCCGACCCGCGTGAGCCGGATTCGTACTGCCAAGATGTCTCTTCCTCTCTGTCTCCCGGCCTCGCCTGGCTGACGGGCCGCGTGATCGAATGCGCCCGGCCGCCTCAGCGGACGGTCAGGACGACGTGGAATTCGCTTCGCGCTTCGTCCGGTCGCGCCGGGGCGGTCATCGCCACGGCATCGGTCCTGAGGAGGATATCGCGTAACTCGCCGGTCAGGCCCAGCTGGTCGCCGCCCGCCTGGATCAGCGCCGCCGCGTCGACCCATGCCTCGTTGCCGCCGCGCGCGCCCGCGAGGTCCCACGCGGCGGCGTAACGCGGGTCCTCGGCGAGGCTCTCGCCGCTCGACCGGGCCGCGAACGCGGCGGCGACATCATCGGGCGTCAGGCCCACCACCGCCACGCCGTCGCGCAGGCCGTAGGCGGCCGTGCCCAGCTGCGGGATCGCCAGGGTGGTGATGGTCAGGCCGTCCACGTCCTCCTCGGTCACGGTGGCGCCGCGACCGCGCAGGGAGTCCCGCACGCGAGCCAGGGCCGCCTCGGCGGCGAGCGGGTCGGACGGGCGCAGCAGCAGCTGGCCGCGCGGGGATGGACCCTCCAGCCCGGCCAGCGCCACCGCGGTCTCCAGGTCGAAGAGCGGCAGGACGTCCTCATTCAGGTTGAGGCCCAGGCCGAACGCGGCGATGGCGCGCAGCTGGCTCAGCGCATCGGCCACGGCGTCCCCGCCCTCGCCGCCGCCGAGGCGCTCCTCCGCCGCCTGCAGCGACTGGCTGAGCCCGAACATGGTGAGCTCCGCCTGCGTGGCGGCCGGCATCCAGCCGGCCAGGGTCGCCGGCTGGCGAGAGAGCTCGAAGGCCTGGCGCTCCTGGTCCGACGCGGCGGCGGCGTCGAAGGGGGCGGCTCCCACCAGGCGCAGCCCGGCGGGCTCCACCACCAGCGCCAGGCTGGCCGTGCTGTAGCCGCCGACCTCCTGCGCCACGGCGGTCGCGGCGCTGACGGCCTGGAGGTCGACGAACACCGAGGCCAGGTGATCGGGCGGCACCTCGCTCATGGCGCGGCCGAAGCGCGGCGAGTCGGCGAGCGACGGAGAGCGATCGGCATCGGCGTCAAGGCCGGCCCGCACCGCATCTGGCGTGGACCCGACCAGCAGCACGTCCTCAAGGAGGGCCCAGCTGGCCCCGTCGGCGACGAGCAGCTCCACTCCCTCGTGCGTCTCCGCCGTCCCCGTGATCCCCAGGTCGGCCGCGATCCGCTCGAGGGCCGCGTCCGCCACCTCCGGATCCTTCACGGCGACGACCGCCAGGACCTCGGCCGCCTCGGGGTCGACGCCCTGCGGCCGCACCGCCAGCGACAGCTGGCTTCCCAGCCAGGGACGGATGTCGGCCTCGTAGTCGAGCCCGGTGCCGCGCAGCAGGCGCGCGGTGATCTCGTGGATCTTCTGGTTCAGCGAGGCGGTGTCGGCGAAGCCGGGGATGCGCCGGGCGAGGGCCTCCAGATTCAGGGTCTGCCCGGCCGATGGCTCCAGGTACGCCGTCGCGTAGAGGGCCGCGTCGCCCGGCACGGCCCGCGTGGCGCGATCCGATCCGGCCGAGAAGATGAAGAGGTACCCGGCCACCACCACGCCGGCGACGAGCGCCAGCAGGGTCGTCAGCGCGATGACCAGGCGATGCACGCCGGCTAGCGCTCCAGCAAGCCGCGCAGCCCGCCGCCCATGCCCCCGAGCTTCGGGATGCGGCCGCCGCCCAGCTGGCGCATCAGCTTCTGCATCTCGGCGAACTGCTTGAGCAGCCGGTTCACGTCGGCCGTCGAGGTGCCGCTCCCCAGGGCGATGCGGCGGCGGCGGCTGGCCTTGATGATCTCGGGACGGCGCCGCTCGTCGGGCGTCATGGAGGCGATGATCGCCTCGATCCGGGTGAGCTGTCCCTCGTCCACGGCCTGCTGCGCGGCGCCGGCCATCTGCCCGGCGCCGGGGATCATCTGCATGATCTGCCCGATCGGGCCCATCTGCTTGACCTGGTTGAGCTGGCTGCGGAAGTCCTCCAGCGTGAAGCGGGCCTCCATCATGCGCTGCGCGACCCGCTCCGCCTCGTCGCGGTCGACGGTCTCCTGGACGCGCTCGACCAGCGAAAGGATGTCGCCCATGCCCAGGATCCGCTGGGCCAGGCGGTCAGGATGGAACGGCTCGAGCCCGTCGGTCCGCTCGCCGGTGCCGATGAACGTGATCGGCAGGCCGATTACGCTGCGGATGCTGAGCGCGGCGCCGCCCCGGGCATCGCCGTCCATCTTGGTCAGCACCAGGCCGCTGATCGGCAGCCGCTGGTGGAACGCCTCGGCCACGCGCACCGACTCCTGGCCGGTCATGGCGTCCACGACCAGGAGCGTCTCGGCCGGGGTGACGGCGCCGGCGATGCGCACCAGCTCGTCCATCATCGGCTCGTCGACGTGCAGGCGGCCAGCGGTGTCGACCAGGACCAGGTCGTGGCCGCGCTGGCGAGCGGCCTCGACGCCGGAGCGCGCCACCTCCAGCGCGGGCGTGCCGGTGGGACGCGTATGCACCTCGATCCCGGTCTGGTCGCCGAGCTGCACCAGCTGGTCCACGGCCGCGGGTCGATACACGTCGGCCGCCACCAGCAACGGCCGGCGCCCCTCCCGGCGCAGCCGCACCGCCAGCTTGGCGGCGGTCGTCGTCTTGCCCGAGCCCTGCAGGCCCACCAGCATCAGGACCGATGGACGGGCGGCCAGCTGCAGCTCGCGCCGCTCGCCGCCCAGGACGGCGACGAGCTCGTCGTGGACGATCTTCACGACCTGCCGCCCCGCGTCCAGCCCGAACAGCACCGCCGTTCCGAGCGCGCGCTCGCGGACGCGGGCGACGAAGTCCTTGACGACCTTGAAGTTGACGTCCGCCTCGAGCAGGGCGAGGCGGATCTCGCGCAGCGCGACGTCCAGGTCGGCCTCGGTGATCTTCGCCTTGCCACGAAGGCGCTGCGTGATGGACTGCAGGCGTGCAGACAGGGATTCGAACATCAATGAACCCGGTGCGGGGCGATGGGGCTGGCGGAAGCGGCTGCCAATTCTATGCGGCGGGGCGGGAGGCGGCAATGCGCCTCAGCCGGCGAGCAGCCACTCGACGTAGGCCTGCGGATCGAACGGGGCCAGGTCGTCCATCTCCTCGCCGATGCCGGCGAAGACGATCGGCACGCCCAGCCGGTCGGCGGCGGCCACGGCCACGCCACCCTTGGCCGTGCCGTCCAGCTTGCTGAGGACGATGCCGGTGACGCCCGCCTCGCGGCTGAACGCCTCGGCCTGTGCCAGGCCGTTCTGCCCGGTGGTGGCGTCCAGGACCAGCAGCACGTGGCGCGGCTGGTCCGGCATGCGGCGGCGGATGACGCTGACGACCTTGGCCAGCTCCGCCATGAGCTGGCTCTTGTTCTGGAGGCGACCGGCCGTATCGATGATCACCGCGTCCATCCCGCGCGACTCCGCCGCCGACACCGCGTCGAAGGCGACGGCGCCGGGGTCCGCGCCGGCCCGCTGGGCCACCACCGCCACGCCCAGCCGGTCGCCCCACAGCCGCAGCTGCTCGATCGCCGCCGCCCGGAACGTGTCGCCCGCGGCCAGGATCACGCTGCGCCCCTGCCGCTGCAGGCGATGGGCGAGCTTGGCGATGGTCGTCGTCTTCCCGGTGCCGTTGGCCCCCACCACCAGGATGACCGCCGGCGCCACTCCCAGCTCGAAAGACCCCGAGCCGGAGCGCTCCAGCCGCTCGCGCATCTCGTCGGCCAGCGCCCGGCGGGCATCGTCCCCCGAGCGGCCACCGCGCCGGCGGGCGGCGTCGACCATCTCCAGGGCCGGCTCCGGCCCGACGTCGGCGGCGATCAGCGCCTCCTCCACCTCGTCCCAGGTCGCCTGCCCGGCGCCGGAGCCGAAGATGGCGCGCAGCCGGGATCCCAGCCCGCCCTCGCGGGGGCGCAGCCCCATCCCGGTGGGGCCGCGGGACGGCCGCGGCATCGTCACGCGATGATCTCCGCCGGCAGGTCGGCCAGGCGCAGCGAGACGATGCGCGACACGGCCGCATCGGTCATGGTCACCCCGTAGATCGTGTCGGCCACCTCGATGGTGGCCCGGTTGTGGGTGATGACCACGAAGTCGATCGTTTCGCTCAGCTTGCGCAGGGCATCGGCGAAACGGCCGATGTTCGCCTCGTCCAGCGCCGCGTCCACCTCGTCCAGGATGCAGAAGGGCACCGGGTTGACGCTCAGCATGGCGAACAGCAGCGCCACGCCGGTGAGCGCCCGCTCCCCGCCGGACAGCATGGCCAGCCGCTGCAGCCGCTTGCCCGGCGGCCGGACCACGATCTCGATGCCGCCCGGCGCCTCGCCGTCGCCGCCGCCGCCCATCTGCAGCGAGGCCGATCCGCCGGCGAACAGCAGACGGCAGAACTCGTCGAAGCGCTCGCCGATGGCCTCGAAGGCGGCGCTGAACTGCTCGGTGATCTGCGCGTCCAAACGCGCGATGAGCTCCTCGGTGGATCCGATGGCCGCGGTGAGGTCGGCCTCCTGGGTCGTCAGCTCGTCCAGCCGCGCCGCCAGCTCCCGGTGCTCCTCAACGGCGAAGGGGTTGACCGACCCGATCTGGCCCAGCGTGCGCCTCACCCGCCGCAGCTCGGCCTCCAGCGCCTCGTCCGCCAGCCCGCCTATGTCGTCCGCTTCGGGTTCGGGGCCGGCATGTGCGGTGGACGCCTCCGCCGGCTTCGGCAGCGACTCCAGGGCCAGCTCCCGCTCGCGGGCCAGCGCCGCCAGTGCCTCCTCGTGGCGCGACGCCTCGATCGATGCTGCGTGCGCCGAGCGCTCCAGGTCGGTGAGCCGGCTGCCGCCGTCACCCGCGCGGCGCTCCAGCTCGAGCAGCTCGGTACGTGACGCCTGCCGCGCGCGCTCGGCCTCCTCGCGACGCCGGGTGGCGGCCTCGTCGGCGGCGCGCGCCGCGGCGACCGCCTCCTCCGCGGCGGACCGCTCGGCCGACAGCGATTCCAGGTCGGCGGCGCGCCGGGGATGGTCGGCCTCGAGCTGGGCCAGGCGGGCCTCGACGGCCGCGCGCTCGCGGCGCTGCCCCAGCTGCCGCTCCTCGTACCCGCGCGCCTCCGACTGCGTGGCCAGCCACGCCTGGCGGGCGTCCTCCAGTGCCTCGGCCGCCTGCCTTCGCGCCTCGCCCGCCTCGGCCGCGCGCCGCTGCAGGTCCTCGATCGGAGTCGCCTCTCGTCTCGGCAGGGGCGCATCCGCCTCCCCGGTCGAGGGCAGGCGCCCCAGCTCGTCGGTGAGGGCCGCCACCCCG
>JAPSGM010000353.1 GCA_031177555.1 Chloroflexota bacterium | reverse complement strand
TTCGCGGTCCCGCTGCTGGCCGTCAGCTTCGTCCTGCTGCTGGTCCGATGGCGCCGCCTGAACGTGATGCTCCTGGGCGACGCGCAGGCGGCCTCGCTGGGCGTCGACGTCGAGCGGGAGAAGCTGCGCCTCACCATGCTGGCCACGCTCGGCACCTCGGCGGCGGTGGCCATCTCGGGCACCATCGGGTTCGTGGGGCTGGTGGTGCCGCACCTGCTGCGCCTGGCCATCGGTCCGGACCACCGGCTGCTGCTGCCGGCAAGCCTGCTGTTCGGCGCGGCCCTGCTCACGCTGGCCGACCTCGGGGCGCGCCTGGTGGGCGGCGTGCCGGTGGGCATCATCACCGCCCTCATCGGCGCGCCGTTCTTCATCTACCTGCTGCGGCGGTCGCGCGCGGTGGTGCCGGCATGAGCCTGGCGACGCGGACCCTCGCCGCGCTGGAGGGCGTGGCCTTCGCCTACCCGCTGGCCGACGGCGGGCGTCGCCCGGTGCTGCGCGGCGTCGAACTGCGCGTCGCGCCCGGGGAGCTGGTGGCGCTGCTCGGCCCCAACGGCAGCGGCAAGACGACGCTGCTGCGCCTGCTCACCGGCCAGCTGCGGCCGGACGCCGGGACCGCGACGTTCGACGGCCGACCGGTCGGCGACTGGCGGCGGGATGCGCTGGCGCGTCGCGTCGCCGTCCTGCCCCAGCAGCTCGACCTGCCGGACCGCTTCCGGGTCGCCGAGCTGGTGGAGATGGGCCGCGCGCCGCACGCCACCCGGCTGTTCGGCTCGACGGCGGATGACGAGCACGCCGTCCGGCGCGCACTGGTGGACGCCGATGCGCTGGGCCTGGCCGGACGCTACGCCGACGAGCTCTCCGGCGGCGAGCGCCAGCGGGTCCTGGTCGCCATGGCGCTGGCCCAGGAGCCGGAGCTGCTGCTGCTCGACGAGCCGACGCTGCATCTCGACCTGGCCCACCAGGTGGCGCTGCTGGCCGCGATCCGGCGGCTGCGGACCCAGCGGGGCCTGACCGTCATTGCGGTCCTGCACGACCTGAACGTGGCAGCCGAGTTCGCGCCGCGGGCTGTGGTGCTGGCCGACGGGCGGGTCGCCGCCGACGGGCCGCCCGGCGAGGTGCTCACGCCCGAGCTGGTCAGGCAGGTGTTCGGGGTGCAGGTGGACGCCATCGGCACCACCGACGGCCGGCGGCACCTGGCCCTGCGGCTGGGCTAGGCGCCCTCGTTGGGGTCGACGACCAGGTCGATCTCCTCGCTGCCGTCCTCGCGCAGCGAGCGGTGCACGTGGATGTGCGGGTGCGTCTCGTCGACCATCTGCTCGCGCTCGACCTTGACCATGGTCGCCTCGGGCACGTCCTCCAGCTGCTCCTTGGCGGGGAGGGCCACGTTCGGCAGCTCGGACCACAGCAGCAGGTTGAGGAACACGTTCAGCACGGCGATGACCGGGATGCCGAACAGGGCGCCCCACACGCCGGCCACCTGGGCGCCCACCAGCAGGCCGACCAGGACGAGGATGGGATGCATGCCCAGGGCGTGGCGCATGAGGCGCGGCTGCAGCCAGTTGACGACCACCGTCTGCACCGCCACCAGGATGATGGTGATCGGCAGGAACCAGTCCGGCACGTAGATCCAGGCCGCCACGATCGGCGGGATGAGAGCCAGCGGCGGCCCGAAGAAGGGGATGAGCATGGCCAGGGTGGAGAGGGTCGCGACCAGGAACAGGTACGGCATGCCGAAGGCGATGCCGATGACCGCCACTAGGACCGCCTGGATCGCGGCCAGGATGATCTGCGCCCGCAGGAAGCCGCCGAATGCCCGGGCCACACTGCGCTCGAACAGGCTGACCTCGTCGCTGTAGCGGCGCGGCACCGCGCGGTTCACCTTGGCCCAGATGCGCTCCGCATCGAGCAGCATGTACAGCGACAGGATCAGGATCAGCACCAGCGAGCCCAGGGTCGCGAGGGTGGCGCCGGCCACGACCTCGGCCTGGTCGAAGATGTCGCCGGCCACCAC
>JAPSGM010000165.1 GCA_031177555.1 Chloroflexota bacterium | reverse complement strand
GGCCGCCGGCCGCGTGGCGCGCGCCGGCGATGCCACCCGCCGCGAAGACGCGGCTCTCGGCCTGTCCCGCCTCGTCGGCCACCGCCCAGGTCAGGTAGCGGGAGCCGACGTCCACGCCCGCGATGCGTCTGCCCGTGGACCGCGCCAGCTGCGCGACCGAGCGGCGGAAGGCCACCGGCGTGTGCTGCCGGGTGCCCGCCGGCTCCACGACCCGCTGGAGCAGGTCCTCCAGCGCGTGCCGCAGGGGCAGCAGGTTCTCGTGGGTGGCGCTGGGCCGCGGGTTGTCGACGGCCGCGACCACGCCCTCCTCGAAGAGCATCGACACCTCGTCGGCGAGGGGTCGCGCCCCGGCCCAGATCACCCGGGCGTCGGAGACGCCGCGGGCGGCCGTCACCAGGCTGGCCATCTCCAGGGCCTGCTCCGCCCGTCCCTCGTCGAAGCCGCCGGACAGGAGCCACGCGTCGACGTCCGCGTCCTGCAGCGCCGCCAGCCGCTCCGCCAGCGACCTTCCGTCGTCCGCGGTGGCGGCGACCTCGATCGTCCAGCCCGCCGATTCGGCCGCACGTCGAGCCGATGCCCCGGACAACTCGGCGGAGACCGCCGCCAGCGCCAGCCGACCGGCGCGCCGCGGCGTGTGGCACGAGATGCGCGGGGCTGAGCTGAGCAGCTCACCCAGCCGCTCGACCACGCGTCGGTCGGCGACCGGCCTCAGCCGCGCCACGAGAGCGGCCCGCAGCTCGTCCTCGCCCCAGCTGGTGGGCTGCGAGACCTGCCCTACCAGCCGCCATCGGCCGCGGGAGCGCGCCACGATCGCCGCCTTGGTCCAGGCCGATCCGGCGTCGACCAGCATCGTCATCTCGGCCGCGACGCGCGGGCCCTGCTCCTCCATGCTGAGCGGCTCGGTCACGGGACCAGCCCCAGCCAATCACCCAGGAGGAACCCCACCCGGTCGACGAGCAGCGCGAGCCGGCTGACCAGCAGGAACCCGAGCCAGCCGCCGATGCCGCCCAGCAGCAGCCAGCGGCCCGTCCCCGCGGCGAGCCCGGCCACGCGTCCGCGCCGGACGCCGTGCAGGAAACCGAACAGCACCAGCCCGGTGATCGCCGCCGAGATCGCGCCGTTGACCAGGTCCGCCGGCTGCGGGGCGGGCGGCAGCATGCTGGCGCCGAGCTGCGGCAGCAACGTGCCGACCACGGCGCCGCCCAGCGCGAAGGCGGTGGTGGCCGCCACCAGCAGCGCGATCGGCAGCGAGCCGGCCAGTGGCGGGAGCCAGCGGGCGCCGACCAGCAGGCCGACCAGCGCCAGGCCGATCCACGGGATCAGGTCACCAGCCGGATCGGCAAGAAGCGGCGAGACGAGCCGCGGCACGAGGACCTCGCGGAGCGACACGAGCACCAGGAAGCCCGTCGCCAGCCCGGCGAGGAGGTATTGCGCCAGGCGGAAGATGCGGCCGGCACCGGTGAAGTATGACCAGACCGCCACGGTCATGACCGCCGCCACCCAGGTGGCGGCGGTGCCGGCGACATCGGTCCCGACCAGGCCGTTCACGCCGGCTCCTCCGGCTCACGTGCCGCCGCGGTGCCCAGGCCCGGCCGGTGAGAGGCCACGGCGCGCCCGATGAAGGCGAGCGCGATCAGCAGCCCCAGCAGCATCGGCAACTCGCCGGGGGACGAGGTGGCGTCCCGCACCCCGCTCGGGGCGCCGACGGCCAGGAGGTACGCCGCGTCGTCCCGGAAGGTGCCGAGCAGCGCCACCAGCTGGCCGGTGCGCAGGTACGGCGCCACCTCGGGATGCAGGAAGGTGGGCACGACGGCCGCGATCGGCAGGTCGGGCAACCGCGGGGTCACCTGCTCGGCCCAGGTCCGCGGACCGATATCGACCCCGCCGACCACGAGCGCCAGGTCGAAGGCCGCGATCCCGCCCGCCACCGCCGCGAAGCTCGCGGGGGCCGTGCCGGCCGCCGGCCGCAGGTCGGTCACCGACAGCACCAGCCCGGCCTCGGCGCCGGCCACGAACCCCAGGTCGAACAGCCGCCCGGGGTCCACGCCGGCCGCTCTGAGCCGCTGCAGCTCGGCGGCGGCGACGGCACGTCCCTCGGCCGTGAAGCTGACCAGGGCCAGGCGGGCGCCGCGGCCGAGAAGATCGTCCAGCACGGCCCGCACGGTGCCGCGGATCTCGGGGTAGGTGCCGAGGTCCGGGTCCATGGCCACGAGCACCAGCGCCCCGTCCGGCAGCGCGTCCAGCGCTGCGGCCATCTCCGCCGCCCGGGCCGCCTCCGGGTTCGCCGACTGCAGCTGGTCGCCGCCGATCACGCCGTCGAGCACGATACCCAGCGCCAGAGCGGAGACGAGGAGGAACGGCCACAGCCCCGGCACCGAAAGGAAGCCGCGCCTGCGCGACGTGCGCTCAGTCATCGGCGCCCTCGACCACCAGCAGGACGCGGGCGGCGTGCACGGCGGTCACCACGGCGACCCCGATCAGCAGGCCGCGGAAGACGCCGCCGATGGGCACGGCCATCGCCCAATCGGCGGCCGTCGCCAGTGACGCGCCGATCTGTCCGCCGAGCGGCAGGAGCAGGACGATCACCACCCCGGCGGCGAGCAGCATGACCGTCACCTGGCGCGAGCGGATCGCCATCCCCTCTCGCATGGCCAGCAGCAGGAAGACGAACAGCATCGCGAACAGGGAGGCGATCAGCGGCGCCAGCAATGCGCCCACCAGCCAGCGCACCGCGGGGTCGGCCACCCCCTGCGAGCCGGGATAGAGGCCGGCGATCGGCACTGCCGCCAAGCCGGCCAGGAGCACCGCCGACCCGAGGCGGTCCCCCCGGCCGCGGAGCAGGTCTCCGCCGTGCCGGTGCACCAGGGCCACCCCGCCGGCCAGCGCTGCCCCGGCCGCCAGCACGACCACGAGGCGCAGCACGGCCTCTGCGGCGCCCGCCAGCAACGGGTTGATGACGATGTAGTTGACCAGCAGGAGGAGGCCGACCACGACCACCACGGTGGCCGGGACAGAGCGCCGCACGCTCAGCCGCCCACCAGTGCCGCGGTGACGTCCACGCCGGCAACCCAGGCCAGCACGGAGCCGATGACGATCACGGCCACCGCCGCCCCGATGAGCCGGTTCGCGGCGAGCACGCCGGTCCGCTCCGCCCGGACGCCGTGGTCGCTGGTGGCCTGGAACAGCTCCGGGCCGATCATCGTCCCCTCGCCGGTGAGCAGCACGGACGAGGCCTGCGACGGCGCCGCCGTCCCAAAGCTCGTCCAGGCCGCGCCGCGGCTGGCGCCGTGAAGCAGCAGCAGGCTCTCCTCGCCCAGCCCGCCCGCCACGAAGTTCGCGGCCGGCGAGCCGCCGCTCGCGAGCGCGGTGGCCGCCGCGGTGGCGCGGCCCTCGCCCACGTATTCGGCGGTCGACCGATCGCGCCGCTCCGGCGTCTCGGTCCGCCGATGCGCGTCGGCCAGCAGCATGTCCGCCATTGCGGCCGCCACCGGGTCGTTCGTCGTCACCCGCAGCGGGACGCCGCTTCGCGCCGCTGCCCGCGCCACGATGCCCAGGATCGGCATGGCGGCCAGGGTCTCGATCCGGCCCAGCGCGGTCGTGGCGCGCGCCACGCCCGCGGTCCCCAGGGAGAGGGCTGCCACGGTGCCCGACTCGGCCGCCAGGGCCATGGCCCGCCCAACCGACGCGAGGCGGCCGATGTCGCGCACTGTCCAGCGGGTCGAAGGTCGCGCGACCAGTGACAGGAGAACGAGCACCACGCCCAACAGGGTGACCGTGGCCACCGGACCGAGGCGCAGGGACGAGGCCGCGACCTGCTCCCCGATGAACGAGACGAGTCCGCCGAGCAGGGCCCCCAGGTCAGGCATCAGCCTCGCGCCCCGCGGCGGAGGCGGCGCAGCAGGCGGTCGTAGGCGCGCTCGTCGTCGAGCGTGCGCGCCGTGGCGGTGGCGGCGGGTCCGAGCAGAGGGCGCGCGATGGGCAGCAGGAACGTCGCACCCATCGACAGCAGCGGGCGCAGCGGCCGGTGCGCCTCGAGCATCAGCAGTGCCGGAGCGGACAGGCCGCGTCGCTCCAGCTCCCGGGCGATCGGCTCGCTGATGTCCTCGCTCACGTGGCCGCCTCGCGCGCGTCCAGCGCGGCCGGAGAGGTCAGCGCCGCCCGGTAGGCGGCCGCCTCGGCCGGCCCGCTCACCGCAACAACCAGGGACGCCGGCAACGCCTCGCCGGCCGCGGCGCGCGCCGACAGGACGACCCCCAGCGCGTCGGCGGCCTGATCGAGATCGAATACGCCGTGCTCGGTGCCGACCGGGGCCACCGCCAGGCGCGCGAGCCCGAGGCGAGACGCCAGCTGCAGCCCGGCATCGATGGCCTCCCGGAGGCGCTCGAGGTCCGGGCGCAGGTCGTGGCCGACGCCCACCACGTGGATCACGTATGGCGCCGCCAGGTCGCCGCCCCCGGTGACCACCGCCGTGCCGGGCTCGACCGGGCCCTGGTCCACGGCGTCACGCTCCACCGACTCGCCGGAACGCAGGCGGACGGCGCGCCCGACGCGCGTGGTCATGAACAGGCTCTCGTTCGCGGGGACGAGGATCGCGTCCACCTCGAGCTCCGCGATATCCCCCTGCCAGACATCGATCTCGATCGGGAGGGCCATCTCGCTCGTTGCCTCGCCGTGCCGCTTCCGACCGCTGCCTACGCTCCGAGGTGCAGGCGTGGCAGCCGTCGGCGGAGGGCGGTCGTGACTTCGTAGTTGATGGTGCGGCGCTCGGCGGCGACCTCGTCGGCCGAGATGCGCGCCCCATCCTGCTCGCCGATCAGGACGAACTCGTCGTCGTAGGTTACATCATCGATATCGCCCACATCGACGGTGATGCCGTCCATGCTGATCGTGCCGATCGCCGGCACGCGTCGCCCGCGGACGAGCGCGACGCCGTTGTTGGTGTGGGCCCGCGGCCAGCCGTCGCCGTAGCCGATGCCCAGCGTGGCGATGCGTGTCGCGCGGGCGGCCCGGAAGCGCAGCCCGTAGCTGATGGCGGAT
>JAPSGM010000164.1 GCA_031177555.1 Chloroflexota bacterium | reverse complement strand
CCGGCAGCTCTCTCGCTGACTGCACGGTCGGTGGCGGAGGGCACGCCGAACGGCTGCTGGAGGCCACGTCTCCGGATGGTCGCCTGCTCGGCCTGGATGCCGATCGGGCGGCCATCGCGGAGGCGGAACGGGTCCTGGCGCGGTTCGGCGCCCGCGTCGTCCTGCGCCAGGCCAACTTCGAGTCGCTCTATGACGTCGCCTCGGATGAGGGCTTCATGCCGCTCGACGGCGTGCTGTTCGACCTGGGGCTCAGCAGCTACCAGCTGGCGGACCCGGCGCGCGGCTTCAGCTTTGCGGCCGAGTCGGCGCCGGATATGAGATTCGATGAAGCCACCGGCATCTCCGCCCTGGAGCTCATCGATCGTTCATCGCAGCGAGAGCTCGCCGCGATCCTGGGCACGTTTGGCGAGGAGCGCCGCGCTGGCCGCATCGCGAAGGCGATCCTGGCGGCGCGTGCGGAGGGCCGGCTCGTGACGGCCGCGGACCTGGCCCGCGTCGTCGCCACGGCGGTCCCTGCCAGGGGGGCAGACGCCGGGCGCATCCATCCCGCCACGCGGACGTTCCAGGCCCTCCGCATCGCGGTCAATCGCGAGCTGGAGGTGCTCACGGCGGGCCTCGCCGGCGCCATGGCGGCGCTGCGTCCGGGTGGCCGCATGGCCGTCATCAGCTACCACTCCGGCGAGGACCGCATCGTCAAGCGCTTCATGGCGCGGGAGAGCCGCGACTGCGTCGAGCAGCCGCTTCCACCGGTCTGCACCTGCGGCCACCGCGCCCAGCTCCGGCTGCTGGCCCGGGGTGGCATCACGCCAGGGGCGGCCGAGATCGGTCGGAACCGACGCGCGCGCAGCGCCCGGCTGCGCGTCGCCGAGAAGCTCGCCCCGGCGAGCGACCAGCAGTCTTGAAGGAGGGTCTGCACATGAGCCGAGGACGTTCACGCCACCAGGCCAGCCGCCGCCGCCTGTATTCCGCTCGCCAGCGCGAGGTCCGCGAGCGTCGCGAGCGCGACCTGCGCCAGCAGGAGTACTGGCTGAGCGACCAGGTCGCCGCGATCGAGGTCGAGGAGGGCCTGGACTTCGAGTCGCCGACCTCCTGGTCGTCGCGCATTCCCGGCCGCTCCGCGGCCTAGGCATCCGGAGGAAGGAGCGCATGGCCATCGTCGGCGCCAGGCCGGTATCGGGCATCGGGTTGCTCGGTCGGCGGTCGCGCGTCCGCCCTCAGCCCGCCCGGCAGGTGCGCCGGCGGTCGGGCGCGGGACGGCGTCGACGGGAGATGACCGGCTCCAGCGGCTGGCTGGCGGTCATCACCGCCGGTGCGCTGCTGGCGCTCTTCTACCTGAGCCAGTCAGCCCACGTGGCGGCCACCGGCTACGAGATCAACGCGCTCGGGGAGCGCGTCGCCGGGCTGCGCGCCGACCAGCAGCAGCTCATCTACCGGATCGCGGAGGCGCGCTCGCCGGCGGTGATCGAGCGCGTCGCGCGGGCAAAGCTGCGGCTGCAGCCGCTCCCCGTGGAATCCGTCACGTTCGCCGACGCACCAGCGACCGATCGCCAATCGACCGAGCCAGCCAACTAGCAGCCAGCGGCCGCCCCACGCGGGACGCGACCGACGGAGAAGCGAATGCTCGCCAGGACCGACAGCCGTGGACGTGCCCTCCTCCTGCTGATCGTCGCCACGCTCATCGCGGGCGGCGTCGGCACGCGATTGGTCTGGTGGCAGGTCGTGGAGCGCGACCGGCTCGCCACGCTGGCGCTGCGCCAGCTGGCCCGGGAGGAGGAGATCCCAGCCGAGCGAGGCGAGATCACCGATGCCAGCGGGGTCCTGCTGGCCACCTCGGTGGAGCTGCAGTCGATCTTCGCCACCCCGCCGTCGGTCGACGATCCCGAGGGCACCGCCGCGCTGCTGGCGCCCATGCTCGGCATGGACGTCGACACCCTGCGCGATCGCCTCGACTCGGACGAGGAGTGGGTCTGGCTGCGGCGGCGGGTGGAGCCGGCGGTCTCGGACGAGGTGGCCGCGATGGGGCTGCCGGGCATCGGGATGCTGACCGAGACGCAGCGCGTCTACCCGGTGGCCGGCGTGGCGCCGGGGACGACGCTCGCCGCCCAGCTGCTCGGGTTCGTCAACACCGATGGAGTCGGCCAGTACGGCATCGAGGCCGCCCGCGACGAGCAGCTGGCCGGGCTGCCGGGGTCGGTCACCGCCCAGGAGGACGTCATCGGGCGCCAGATCGCCGACTCCGTGCGCCAGCTGCGCGAGCCGGTCGACGGCTCGGACGTGCGGCTCACCCTGGACGCCGGGCTGCAGCACCTGCTCGAGTCGACGATGTATGCCACGTACCGCAAGAACGCGGCGAAGGGCGTCACCGGCCTGGTCATGGACGTGGACACCGGAGCGATCCTGGCGCTTGCGACCTTCCCGTCGTTCGACGCCAACTCCTACGGGCAAATGGATGCGGAGCTCTTCACGAGCCCCGCGGTGTCGCGGCAGTACGAGCCCGGCTCGGTGATGAAGGCGTTCACCGTCGCGGCTGCGCTCGACGCGGGGGCGATCACCACGCGGCAGAAGTTCCGCGACGACAACAACCTGCAGCTGGCCGGGCTCCGGATCCAGAACGCCGACCGCTACACGAGCCCCTACGGCCACGGCCCGATCACCGCCGGCGAGGTGCTCGAGCTGTCGAACAACGTCGGTGCGGCGAAGATCGGCCTGACCCTCGGCCGGGAGGGGCTGTACGAGGCCTTCCGCCGCTTCGGGTTCGGCTCGCCGACCGGCGTCGACATCAGCGGGGAGGCGTCTGGCGTGGTCTGGAACCCGGATGGCCCCAACGGCTCCGGGGACCTCACCGCGGCGCAGAATGCCTTCGGCCAGGGCCTCTCGGTGACCTCCATGCAGCTGGCCGCCGGCTATGCGGCGATCGGCAACGGCGGGACGCTGGTCACGCCGCACGTCATAGCCGGCTGGCGGACGCCGGACGGAACCTACCACGCCACCGAGCAGCCGCCGGGGGAGCGCATCATGCGGCGCGGGACCGCCAGGACCGTCCTGAAGCTGCTCACCAACGCGGTCGACCATGGCATCGCGCAGGCGGCATCGGTGTCCGGCTACGGCATCGCCGGCAAGACCGGCACCGCCCAGATCGCCGGACCCGTGACTCGGCGGGTCCGCACCGGGACCGATGCCGACGGGAAGGCGATCTACGAGCGGGTGACCCGTCACCGCTACATCGACGGCTGGATCGACTCCAGCTTCATCGGCCTGATGCCCGCCAGCGATCCGAAGCTGGTGACGCTGATCCTGATCCATCGGCCCGCGACCTGGGGCCTGTACCAGATGGCCGAGCGCCCCGATGCGCTGTTCCGCGAGCTCGCGCCGCAGGTCCTGGACTACCTGGCCATCCCGCCGGACCGCACCGGGCAGGCGGTCGCGGCCCGATGAGGCTGCTAGACTCCCCGCGAGCAGCCGCAGGTAGCCGCGTGCCCCCATCGATCGAACTCGATGACCTCCTGGCCGCCACCGGCGGCCGCCTCGTCGGCCCGACGACCACCACCTCCTTCTCCACCGCCTCGGTCGACTCCCGCCAGGTCACCCCCGGTTGCTGCTTCGTCGCGCTGCACGGCGAGCGGGTCGACGGCCACGAGTTCGTGGCCGAGGCCGTGCGGCGCGGGGCGACGGTGGCGCTGGTGGAGCGGCCGGTCGCCGTGGACGACGGGTCGGGCGCGGCGGTGGTGCAGGTCCCCGATACGCTGGCCGCGCTCCAGGAGCTGGCGGCGTGGTGGCGCTCGCGCTCGGCCGTTCGCGTGGTGGGGATCACCGGCTCCACGGGCAAGACGATGGCCAAGGAGGTCGTGGCCGATGTCCTCTCGGCCGGCCTGGAGGTGCTGCGCAACGCGGGCAACCTCAACTCGGAGACGGGCCTGCCGATGACCCTGCTGCTGCTCGAGCCGCGGCACCGGGCGGCGGTGCTGGAGATGAGCATGTACACCGAGGGCGAGATCGCGCGGCTGGCCGAGATCGCGGCGCCGGAGGTGGGCGTGGTGCTGGCCGTGCACCCCACCCACCTGGAGCGGGCCGGCAGCCTGGCGGCGATCGCGCGCGCCAAGTCGGAGCTGCCCGCCGCGCTGCCGCCTGACGGGCTAGCGGTCCTCAACGCCGACGACGCGCGCGTGGCCGCCATGCGCGACGTGACGCGCGCGGAGGTGCGCACGTTCGGCCTCTCGGCCGTCGCCGACGTCCGCGCCGACGAGGTGGCCTCGCTGGGCCTGGAGGGCACGGTCTTCACCCTGCGATCGCCGTGGGGGACGCGCCGGATTCGCTCCGGCACCCCGGGCCGCCACCTCGTTCCGCACGCGCTCGCCGCCGTGGCCGTCGCGGAGCGCTTCGGGCTCGCCGCGACCGAGGTGGACCGGGCCCTGGCCGCCGGCAGCCGCGCGGCGCACCGCATGGCGATCGCCGAGGCGGCCTCCGGGGCCACCGTCGTCGACGACACGTACAACGCCTCGCCCGTCTCCGTCGGCGCGGCGCTCGAGTTCCTGGCCGAGACGCCAGTCGCGCCCGGCCGCCGTCGCTACGCGGTGCTGGGCGACATGCTCGAGCTGGGACCCGACGAGGAGGCGCTGCACCGCGAGATCGGAGCGAGGGCCGCCGACGTGGTCGACGGCCTGGTGACGGTCGGCGACCGTGGCCGGTGGATCGCCGACGCGGCTCGCGCGGCCGGCCTGGCGCGGGTGGCATCCGCCGCGGATGCGCTCGAGGCGGTGGCCGTGCTCGAGCGGCAGCTGGCGCCGGGGGTCGGCGACCTGCTGCTGGTCAAGGGCTCGCGCGGCGTGGAGCTGGACCGCCTGGTGGCGGCCATCGCGCCGGGGACGGAAGCGCATCGGCCATGACCATGCTCTCCATCCTCCTGGCGCTGCTGCTCGCCTTCGTCGGCGTCGTGCTGCTCGGCCCGGTGTACATCGGCCTGCTGCAGCGGCTCGGCTTCGGCAAGCGGATCCGGGCCGAGGGGCCGGAGGGCCACGAGGTCAAGGCGGGCACGCCGACC
>JAPSGM010000163.1 GCA_031177555.1 Chloroflexota bacterium | reverse complement strand
CTCCGCCGTCGGCAGACGCCGCACGCTGACCGTGCCGCGCGTCACCAGCGGCCTGCCGCCTTCAGGACCCGCAGGGCGTTGAGCGTGATCATCGGGCTCGGCCCGGTCCGGCCCCAGTCGACCGCCTCCGGCGCGCGGGACGATCCGGGGGGCATCCACCACGAGCCGCCGGCACGCCAGCGGCCGTCGGGCAGGCGCCGCTGCTCGAGCAGGTCCAGCGCGTCGGTCGCGCGCTCGTCCTCCGCGCGCCCGACCCGGGCCAGCAGGTGCAGGGCCTGCAGGACGTCGTAGTGCCAGAACGGCGGGTAGTGAAGCGCGACCCAGCTGCTATGCACCGGCGGTCCGCTTCCACCGCGCCGGAACACCCGGTGCTCCAGGAAGAGCTCCGCCGCGCGATCGGCAGCTCGCAGGGCGTCGCGGCCGCCGGTGGCGCGGCCGTACTCCCACAGCGCCCACATCGGGATCAGGCTCTCGTGGAACGACGAGCGCCGGCCGCTGGCCAATCGGTCGCAGTTCCAGCCCCCGTCGGGCCACTGCCAGCGCACGAGCACCTTCGCCAGCATCGACGTCCGCGGGTCACCCGCCGCGCCCAGGCGGCAGGCCACGGCCAGGGCGTTGCCCTCGATCGAGGCATCCGAGAGGGGGAGCCCGGCCGCGCTCGTCGCCACCCGGCCCAGCCGGTCCCGGGCGGTGAGCCACTCCAGCACGCCGTCCAGCGCGGCCATGCAGCGCGGCTCGCCGGCCGGGACTCCCAGCTCGACCAGGTTCACCAGGCGCCAGTGCGCGCCCGTCCACTTGCGGTACGGGTGGTTGCCGAAGCCGCCATCGGGCCGCTGTCCGGAGAGGAGCCCGCGCACGAGCGGCCCATCCAGCACACTGGCCGCCTCGGGCGGATCCGGCTCGTCCAGAAGATCGCGCCGGGCCATGGCGCGGATCGCCGGCTCGTCCGACTCCAGCAGCCAGCCGACGGCGTTGGCCCGGCCCGGACTAGCGGGCGATGGGGATCGCCGGTGTCTCGTCCTGCTCCTCGTTGTCTTCCTCGTCGGCACGGCTGCCCCAGAAGGTCATCTCCTCGACCAGCTGGACCTCCGACGAGAAGAGCGCGCCGACGCTCTCGCCGCGGTGGATGCGCTTGATCGCCTCGCCGAACAGGGGGGCCACGCTGAGGATCGTGATCCGGTCGCGCGGGGCGCCCTCGGGGAGCGGGATCGTGTCGGTGACGATGATCTCGCGCAACGGGCTGTCCGCGATCCGCTCCAGCGCCGAGCCGGAGAACACGCCGTGGGTCGCGCAGGAGTACACCTCGCGAGCGCCCTCGGCCACCAGGGCCGATACCGCCTCCATCAGCGAGCCGGCAGTGTCGATCTCGTCGTCGATGATCACGGCGGTCTTGCCGTCCACGTCACCGATGACGTTCATCAGCTCGGTCCGGTCCTCGTTGCCGAGCCGCCGCTTCTCGACGATGGCCAGCGGGGCCTGCAGCTTCTCTGCGAAGTTGCGTGCCTTCTTGGCGAAGCCCAGCTCGCTGACCACGACGACATCGGGCAGGTCCTTGGCCCGGATGTAGCGGCACAGGATGTCGACGGCCGTCAGCTCGTCGACCGGGATGCTGAAGAACCCCTGGATCTGGCCCTGGTGCAGGTCCATGGTCAGGACCCGGTCGGCGCCGGCCACGGTCAGCATGTCGGCCACCAGCCTGGCGGTGATCGGCACCCGCGGCTGGTCCTTCTTGTCCGAGCGCCCGTAGCTGTAGAACGGCATGACGGCGGTGATGCGCCCCGCGCTGGCGCGCTTGAAGGCGTCGATCATGATCAGCAGCTCCATGATTGACCGGTTGACCGGGCGGCAGGTCGGCTGCACTAGGAACACGTCCTGCTCGCGGACGTTCTCCATGACGCGCACGAAGATGTTCTCGTTCGCGAACTCGAAGACCTGGACGTCACCCATGTGCGTGCGCAGGTAACGGCAGATCTGCTCGGCGAGCGGCCGGTTGGCGTTGCCGGAGTAGATGCTGAACTCGTCCGCGTACACGTTCAGGTCCCGTACGGAAGACGTCGCGCACTCGATTCTAGCGGCTGGGCCGATGGGTTGGAGCGCATGCGCTCGTCATCGGCGCGACGTGCCACCGCCTGGGCTACTCCTCGACGTCGGGGAGCGGCTCGACCGCCAAGCGATCGTCAACGAACACGGCGATGCTCACGATCCTGTCGCCCGGGGCCGGCTTCATGACCGTGACGCCGCGCGAGCTGCGGCGGTATCGGTTCACGCTGGCCACGATGGTGCGCAGGATGGTGCCCTCCTCGGTGATGAGCATCATCTCCTCCTCCTCGCGCCCGACGACCCGAACCGCGGCCACGTCGCCGGTGTCGCGGTTCAGCGAGTTGGCGATGACGCCGCCGGTGGCCCGATGCTTGACCGGGAACGCGTCGAGGGGCGTGCGCTTGCCGTAGCCCTGCTCGGTGACGACCAGCAGCTCGCCGCCGGGCTGCACGATCTCCATCCCGATCACCTCGTCGCCCGGCCGCAGGCGGATGCCGGTGACGCCGCGCGTGTCGCGGCCCATGGGCCGCACCTCGTCCTCGTGGAAGCGGGCGGCCTGGCCCTTGCGGGTGGCCAGGATGATGTCGTCCTGCCCATCGGTCAGGCCGACCCAGCGCAGCTCGTCGCCGTCGACCAGGCTGATGGCGATCAGGCCGTTGGCCCGGATCTTGGCGTACTCGGCCAGTGAGGTCTTCTTGATCATGCCTCTCTTGGTGGCCATGACCATGTAGTGATCCGGCTCGAACTGCGGGAAGGTGATGATGGCGCTGACGTACTCGCCCGAGTCCACCTGCACGCCGGGCAGGTTCACGATCGGCAGCCCCTTGGCCTGGCGGGTCGCCTCGGGCAGCGTGTGGACGCGGGTGATGAACACGCGCCCGCGGTTCGTGAAGAACAGGATGCTGTCGTGCGTGTTCGCGACCAGCAGGTAGCGGACGGCGTCCTCTTCCCGGGTGATCATCGCCAGCTTGCCCTTGCCGCCGCGGCGCTGCGACCGGAACGTGCCGATCTGCTGGCGCTTGATGTAGCCGCGCTGGCTGAGCGTCACCACCACGTCCTCGGCGGCCACGAGGTCTTCGGCGGTCAGCTCGCGGTTGGCATCGGCCTGGATGCGGGTGCGACGGTCGTCGCCGTACCTGCGCTTCAGCTCGGCCAGCTCGTCCTTGATGACCTGGAGGACCTTGCGCGGATTGGCGAGGAGGTCCTCCAGCTCGGCGATGAGGCGGATGATCTGCTCGTACTCGTCCTCGATCTTCTTGCGCTCGAGGGCAGCCAGGCGGCGCAGCTGCATCTCCAGGATGGCGTTGGCCTGCACCTCGGTCAGGCCGAAGCGGGTCATCAGGGCGGTGCGCGCGGCGTCGGCGTCGGCCGCGGCCCGGATGGTGGCGATCACCTCGTCCAGGTTGTCGAGCGCGATCTTCAGGCCCTCCAGGACGTGGGCCCGCTCCTGGGCACGCGCCAGGTCGAACTCGGTGCGCCGGCGGACGACGTCGCGGCGGTAGGAGATGTAGTGCTCCAGCAGTCGCTTGAGGCCCAGCGTCTGGGGCTGGCCGTCCACCAGGGCGAGCATGTTGGCGCTGAAGCTCGTCTGCAGCGCGGTGTGCTTGAAGAGCTGCTGCATCACGGTGTGCGGCGACCCGTCGCGCTTCACCTCCACGACGATCCGCATGCCGGTTCTGTCGCTTTCGTCGCGAATGTCGCTCACATCGGTGATCCGCTTGGAGCTCACCAGGTCGGCCATCTTCTCGATGAGCGTGGTCTTGTTAATCTGGTAGGGCAGCTCGGTGATCACCACCGCCATGCGCCCGGTGCGGATCTCCTCGAACGAGACCTGGCCGCGGATCACGACTCGGCCGCGGCCGGTGGCATACACGTGCCGGATGACGTCGACCCGCTCCTTCTCGCCGGTGATGCTGTTGCGCTGGTCCTCGAAGCGGAAGATGGTGCCGCCGGTGGGGAAGTCGGGCCCCGTGACCATGTCGCACAGCTCGTCGACGGTGAGCTCGGGGTTGTCGATGAGCGCGACCACCGCGTCCGCGATCTCGTTGAGATTGTGCGGCGGGATGTTGGTGGCCATGCCCACCGCGATGCCCGACGAGCCGTTGACCAGCAGGTTCGGCAGCCGCGCCGGCAGCACCGTGGGCACCCGCAGGCGGCCGTCGTAGTTGTCGGTGAAGTCGACGGTCTCCTTCTCGATGTCCGCCAGGATCTCGTCGGCGATGGCCGCCATCCGGGCCTCGGTGTAGCGGTAGGCGGCCGGCGGGTCGCCGTCGATCGAGCCGAAGTTGCCCTGACCGTCGACCAGCGGGTAGCGCAGGCTGAAGTCCTGCGCCATGCGGACCAGCGCGTCGTACAGGGCCACGTCGCCGTGGGGGTGGTACTTGGCCAGGGCGTCGCCGACGACCCCGGCGCACTTGCGGTACGACGCGGTGGAGCGCAGCCCCATCTCGTGCATCGTGTACAGGATTCGCCGATGAACCGGCTTCAGCCCGTCGCGCACGTCGGGCAGCGCGCGCGCGACGATGACGCTCATGGCGTAGTCGATGTACGACGAGCGCATCTCGTCCTCGATCGCCACGGGCCGCACGGTGCCCAACCGGTCCATCTCCATCGGTCCTGTCGTCTACCTCGTCGCTGCTGTCGTCTCTGTCGCGCGTGGCGTCGCGTAGCGCTCCTTGAGCTGCGCCTTCTCGGTCGCCGTGGCGCCAAGGAAGCGACCGGTGGCCTCCGCGACGATGCGGCCGTCCGCGCCGCGCACTTCCCCGCTGACGTGATAGATCCGCCGCCGCCGCTGCGTGACCCAGCCCCGCGCCGCAAGCCGCTCGCCAGGGTTCGCCGGCGAGCGGAAGCGGACGTTCATCTCGGCCGTGACCGCCCACGAGTCATAGCTCGACGGGGCCCAGGCCATCACCTCGTCCAGCAGGGTGGCCAGGAGGCCGCCATGCACCTTGTCCTCCCAGCCGACGTAGTCGAGGCCAGGCTCCCAGCTGGGCGACGGCTGGGCGG
>JAPSGM010000352.1 GCA_031177555.1 Chloroflexota bacterium | reverse complement strand
TCAGCGGTGGGCTCGACCGGCTCGTCGCCGGAGCAGCCGATGATCCAGGTGAGGGCGCGGGCGCCGCGGTGGCCGAACGCCGTGGCGCCGGGCGCCACGCGGTCGATGGCCCCACCCATCCACGCGGTCATCACGTGGGACTGCGGCGTCGGCGCCGTCTCGAAGCCGGCCAGCAGCACATCGACGAAGCCGTCGCTCACCTCGGGCAGGTAGTGCAGGCGGTCGTAGAAGCGCCACCCGTGCGGGGCGGTCTCGTCGAGCATGGACTGGAGCGCCAGGTACGGCATCGGCGCCACGAGATCCGCGGCGGGCTCGCAGCCGGTGCGGAGCGGGGCGAGGGCGCGCTCGCCCTCCGAGATGGCGCCGCTCCAGGCCACGGCGACCACGGCCACGCGGCGACCCTGCACCTCGGACGGAAACGGGTCCTCGGGCGGGGCCGTGACCAGCGCAACGAAGACCGTGAGCTCGTACGGCGCGGCCTCCATGAGCTCGCGGGTGACGCACAGTGCCTCGCGGGCGTCCTCCCACCGGTAGACGAGCATCCCGCCCAGGACCATCGGGCCGACACGATGGCCCTGGAACTCGAAGCCGGTCACGGCCCCGAAGTCACCGCCGCCGCCGCGGAGCGCCCAGAACAGGTCCGGATGCTCGTCGTGGCTCGCGCGGAGGAGCCGCCCGTCGGCCAGCACGACGTCGGCGCCCAGCAGGGAGTCGATCGTCAGGCCGTGGTGGCGCATCAGCCAGCCGATCCCGCCACCGAGCGCCAGCCCGCCGACGCCGGTGTGGGAGATCTGACCCGCCGGCACCGCGAGCCCGTGCTCCTGCGCCGCGGCGTCGAGCTCGCCGAGGAGCGCGCCGCCGCCTACGCGGATCACCTCGCGTTGCGGGTCGACCTGGACCGAGTTGAGCGCGCGGATGTCGATGCACAGCGCGCCGTCGCGAATGGAGCGCCCCGAGACCGAGTGGCCGCCGGCGCGGATCGTGAACGGCAGGCCGGCAGCCGCCGCGGTCCGAACCGCGGCGGCCACGTCGTCGGCGTCGGTGGCGTAGGCGACCGCCGCCGGCCGTCTGTCGATCGCGCCGTTCCAGCCGGCGCGGGCAGCGTCGTAACCGCTGTCCGCCGGCGCGACGAGGCGGCCGACGAAGCCGCCGGCACGTAGTGCGGCGGCGAGCGAGGAGGTGGGTGTGATGGTCGTGCTCATGACGAACACGATCGCCCGCATCGACGCCGGGCGCGTCGGGGGAGTCCCCTATCTGGACCCCCTATCCGAACGTCATGCCCGGCCCGCCTGCGGCGCGAGCAGCCCGGCGAGCGCTCCCACCGCGGCCGAGCCGAGTGCGACCACGGCATCGGGCACCTGGGTGTCGGAGGTGCCCACCGCGACGACGATCGCGCCCACGATCGCGACCACGGCGACGAGGCTGAGCGCCCCCACGACGATCCGGTAGATCCACAGGTCATACTCGAGCGGCGCGGCCAAGTCCGCAATCGTCTCGGCGGGCCGGCTCTGGATCTCCCTCGCGAGCTCGGGATCCTCTCGAACCAGCTCGGCGAGGTCCTGGACTGTTTCGACTCGGCGGGCCATGGCGCGGTGCCTCCTGTGCGATCGAGAGAACCTATTCGGCGCAGGCGGTCCCGGTCCTCGTCCCGAACGGTCCGAGGATCCGGTTCCCGCCGTCTCCAGGAGACTGCACACCCCGCGATGGGCGTGCCTCTTGCTGCTACCCGGGGAGCCGCCGGGTAGCGCGTGCGCAAGTATCTGCCCATCGATCCCCGCCTTGCCTCCGCACTGGCGATTCAGCTGCAGGACTGGCGCGTCGCGCTGCGATCCGGCGCCGAGCGCGTCGGCTGGAAGCTCGGGATGGGCGAGCGCGAGCGGATCGGCGCCGGACCGGTCATCGGGCATCTCACCTCAGCCACGCAGCTCGAGCGCGACGCCGTGTATCGGCCCCATGGAGCGGTCGCGCTGCATGCCGACGCCGAGGTGGCGTTGGCCGTCGGCGAGGGAGGGGCAATCACCGGCTTCGGCGCGGC
>JAPSGM010000162.1 GCA_031177555.1 Chloroflexota bacterium | reverse complement strand
GCTGATGCTAGCATGGCCGAGCAGCGCCTGGACCACCCGCAGATCGGCGCCACCCTCCAGCAGATGCGTCGCGAAGCTGTGCCTGAAGGTGTGCGGCGTGACGTGTCCCGCCACCCCGGCCGCCCGGGTCCAGTGGCGCACCAGGCGCCAAACCGACTCGCGCGTCAGCCGGCCGCCGCGCCGGCTGACGAAGGCCGCGCGCGTCGGCCTTCCGGCGGTCCACGCCACCCGCGGTCCGTTGATGTAGCGATGCAGCCGCTCGCGCGCCGGCTCGCCCATCGGCACCCGCCGCTCCCGGTTGCCCTTGCCGATGACCCGCACCTGCAGGTTGGCCAGGTCGATGCGGTCCAGGTCCAGCCCGGTCAGCTCGCTGACCCGCAGCCCGCAGGCGTAGAGCAGCTCCAGGATGGCCCGGTCACGGATGCCGGTCGGGTCCTCGGCCGATGGCGCGTCCAGCACGCGCTCGACCTCGTCGGCGTCCAGCACGTCCGGCAGATAACGACCCGGCCGCGGCGCGTCGAGGAGTGAGGCGACGTCGCGCTCGGCGAGCCCCTCCCGCAGGGCGAAGCCGTAGAAGCTGCGGATGGCCGCCAGCTTGCGGGCCTGGGTCGTCGGCCGCCGTCCCGCACGGCGCAGCCCATTGACGAAGTCGCGCACGGGCTCCGGGTCGCGGCGCCACCGGGATCCGGCGGCGTCGGCGAACTGGGCCAGGTCGCGCCGGTAGGCCCGCACGGTGAGCGGTGACAGGCCGCGCTCGACCCGCAGCTCCAGCAGGAAGGCCTCGATCGCGGCGTGCAGGCCGGCGTCGCCGCTCATCCCGCCGCTGACCGGAGCAGCGCCTCGGCCGCCGCCTGGGCCTCCGTCCCGGCGCCCTCGCCGGCGAGCATCGCGGCCAGCTCGGCAGCGCGCTCCGGGCCATCCAGCTGGCGCGCCTCGGCCACCGTTCGACCGCCCTCGATCCGCTTCCCGACGTGGACGTGCCGATTCGCGTACGCGGCCACCTGCGGCAGGTGGGTGACGCACAGCACCTGGTGGTACCGCGCCAGTGCCCGCAGCCGCTCGCCCAGGGCAGCGGCGTGGCGGCCGCCGATGCCGGCGTCGACCTCGTCGAAGACGAGCACCGGCGTCTCGTCGGCGGCGGCGAGGACCACCTTGAGCGCCAGCGACAGCCGGCTGGCCTCGCCGCCGGACGCGATGCGGGCCAGCGGCCGGCCCGGCTCGCCCGGGTTCGGCGCGAAGGAGAAGGTCACGCGGTCCATGCCGGCCGGGCCGACGTCGGCGCCCTCCAGCTCGACGCCGAACGCATCGGCGGGCAGCCCGAGCGGCGGCAGCTCCGCGTTCACGCGCTCGGCCAGCGCGGCGGCAGCTCCGCGGCGGCCTTCGGACAGCCGCTCGGCAGCGCCGGCCAGGCGCGCGCGGGCGGCCTCCTCCTCGACGACGAGGCGTTCGCGGAGGCCGGCCTGGTCCTCCAGGCGCGCCAGCTCGCCGGCGGCCGATTGCCCGAATTCCAGCACCGCGTCGAGCGTCGAGCCGTACTTGCGCTTCACCTCGTACAGGAGCGCCAGGCGCTCCTCGGCCGCGACCCGCCGCTCCGGGTCCAGCTCCACGTCCTCCGCCAGGCCGGCGAGGTCGCGGGCGAGCTCGGTGGCCTCCGCCTCGAGGGCGCCGCCGCGCTCCTCCAGCGGCGCGAATCGGCCGTCGTGGGCGGCGGCCCGGCCCAGCGCGGCGCGGGCGGCGCGCAGCCCGTCGAGCGCGGCGCCGTCGTCGCGCAGCGCGCCGAGCGCTTCATCGGCGGCGCGGGCGATCGTCTCGGCGTTGCCGGCGGCGCGCAGCTGTCGCTCCAGCTCCTCGTCCTCGCCCGGTCGCGGAGAGGCGGCCGCGATCTCGTCGGCCTGGTACCGGAGCAGCTCCACCCGGCGGGCCAGCTCGTGCTCGTCGGTGAGCAGCTCCGCCGAGCGTGCCACGGCGCCGCGCCACTCCCGGTAGGCTTCCTCAACCTCGCGGCGTGCCGCGTCCAGCTCGCCGAAACGGTCGAGCAGCTCCAGCTGGCGCTCGGCCGCGAGCAGCCGCTGCTGCTCATGCTGGCCGTGGATCTCCGCCAGCCGCTCCCCCAGCGTGGCCAGGCTGCCGACCGTCACGCTGCGGTCGTTCAGCCGCGCCAGCGAGCGCCCGTCGGCCGACACCTCGCGCCGCACGATGGCCGTTCCCTCGCCGGCGTCCAGCAGATCGGCCAGCGGATCGTCCGGCAGGGGCGTCACGTCGCCGAAGACCGCCTCGACCCGGGCGGCATCGGTGCCGGACCGGACCTGGTCGCTGGCGGCGCGGGCGCCCAGCGCCAGGGCCAGCGCATCGACGATCAGGGACTTTCCCGCTCCGGTCTCGCCGGTGAGCACGGTGAAGCCATGCGAGAGCGGCATCCGCACGCGCTCGATGACGGCCAGGTTCTCGACGGTGAGCTCCAGCAGCGCCACGGTCGCGATCGGCCTCAGTAGGGCAGCCGGGACGCCTTGGTCCGCAGCAGGTCGTAGAACGGCGTCGACCCGGACGGCTCGAGCAGGCGCAGCGGGACCGGCAGTGAGCGCACCTCGACCCGGTCGCCCTCGACCAGGGGCCGGTCCCACTGCCCGTCGATCGAGACGATCGCCCCGCTGGGCGCCTGGCGGAGCACCAACCGCACGACGTGCTCCTCGCCAGCGACGACCGAGTGCAGGGAGGTCAGGTACGCGGCCACCGGCGTGATGATCATGTTGCGTAGCCGCGGGTCAAGGATCGCGCCGCCGGCCGAGAACGAGTAGGCCGTCGAGCCGGTCGGCGTGGCCACCACCACGCCATCGGCCACGTAGGTGGCCAAATGGCTGCCGGAGACCTCCACCTCGACCTGGATCATGCGGACGCGGCTGCCGCGCGCGACGACCACCTCGTTGAGGCAGGCGTGCGTCTCCGTGCCGCCGTTGCCGCGCACCAGCGTGGCGGAGATGCGCAGCCGCTCCTCGACGGCGTAGTCGCCTTCGACGATCTGCGCGAGGGCGTGCTCCAGCCCATCGGTCTCGACCTTGGCCAGGAACCCGACGCGGCCCAGGTTCACGCCGAGCGCCGGCACGCCGCTGTCGCCGATGGCCCGCGCGGTGCGCAGGAACGTGCCGTCGCCGCCCAGCACGCACACCACGTCCGTGCCGGCGCAGGCGGCCGCGATCCGCTCCGCGTCGTCGGCCGCGCTGTCCCAGGCCTCGACCCCGCTGGCATCGCACCAGGCGCGCGCCCGGGCCAGCGTTGCCTGCGCATCGGGGTTGGTGGGGTTGTGCGCAAAGCCGAAGCGCATCTACCGCTCGCCATCCGGGTCGGGGCGGTCGTGGTTCGCGGCCTGCACGCCGAGGCGCGCCGCGATCTCGGCCACCTGCCGGCGCAGTGCCGCGATCTCGGAGCCGACGTCCTCCTGCACCGCCGCGTAGGAGCGGTCCAGCCCGGCCGCGATGAGGGCCCGCATCAGGCTCGACGGAGACACGCCGCGCGACCGGGCCGCGGCCTCCACCCGCTCCATCAACGCGTCGGGCATGCGCAGCGACACGATCTGGCGCATCGTGTCGGCGCCCGGCTCCTGCGGCGGTGCCTCGACGACCTCTAGGCCCTCGAAGCCGACACTCAGCTGCTCGACGCTGGGCCGCCCGCCTCGCTTTCTCATCGCGTAGCGCATCGTAGTACGCCACGCTAGCCCGATGCCCCCGTCGCGGCTGCGATCCCCGCCTCCCACGCAGCCTCGCCAAGGCCAGGAGGCGGGCCGAGCAGGGCCAGGAACTCCACGTTGCCGTCCGACCCGGTGAGCGGGGAACGGATGAGGCCGTGCGCGCCGAACCCCGCCTGCGCTCCGTCGGCCGCAAAGCGGGCTAGCACGTCACGGTGCACCGCGGGGTCGGTGACGACGCCGCCGCGCGGCACCGCCTCGCGTCCGGCCTCGAACTGCGGCTTCACCAGCGCCACCGCCCGCCCCGCGGGGATAAGCAGCCGGCGCACGGGCGCGAGCACGAGGCGCAGGGAGATGAACGAGAGGTCCAGCGTCGCTAGCTCCACCGGCTCCGGCAGCGACTCGAGCGTGCGCAGGTTCACGCGCTCCATGGCAACCACCCGCGGGTGGTTGCGCAGCCGGTCGAGCAGCTGGCCGCGACCGACGTCCACGGCGTACACGACCCGCGCTCCGCGGGAGAGCAGCACGTCGGTGAAGCCGCCGGTGGAGGCGCCGGCGTCCAGGCAGGCCAGGCCGGCGGGATCGAGGCCGAACGATTCCAGGGCTGCCTCGAGCTTGGCACCGGCGCGGCTCGCCCAGCGAGGCCGCTCGCGGAGGATCAGCTGGACGTCGGCGGCAACGCGCTGGCCGGGCCGGAGGTTCCGGGTCCCGGCCGACGGCATCTCCACCTCGCCGGCCAGGATCAGCGACTGCGCCGCGGCGCGCGAGGGAGCAAGGCCGCGCTCCACCAGCAGCTCGTCGAGGCGCATCCTCGGCATGGCGGGATGGTAAGCAGCTCAGCCAGTGGCTGGCGCTGAACGCCGGCGCGTGCGGCCTGCGACTCTCCTAGACCGATGCCACGGCCTGCGGCCGGCTGCCCGCCACCCGCAGCGCCTGGTTGACCTGGGCCAGGATGCCGTCCACGTCGATGCGCTGCTGCCGCCGCAGGTCGGCGACGTTGCCGTGGTCCACGAAGCCCTCGGCCAGCGCGACCTTGAGCAGGGGCACGTGAACGCCGCCACGGTTGAGCGCGTCCAGGACGCCGTCGCCGAACCCGCCCATCGCGGCCGACTCCTCGGCGGTGACGACCAGGTGCTTGCCCGCGGCCTGCTCGACCAGGCAGGCCTCGTCCATCGGCTTGGCCCAGCGCGCGTTGACGACCGTGGCCTGCACGCCGCTCAACGCCAGGTGATCGGCCACGGCCAGCAGCCGCTGCACGATCGGCCCGAAGCCGACCATCAGTACGTCATCGCCGCCGCGCAGCACCTCCGAGCGGCCGATCTCCAGCCGCTCACCCACCCGATCGGGCAGGTCCTCGCCAGCATCGCGCGGGTAGTGCAGCGCGATCGGGCCGTCGTGGGCCAGGGCGGTGACCACCATGTCGAGCAGGAGCTGCGCGACATGGTGGTCA
>JAPSGM010000351.1 GCA_031177555.1 Chloroflexota bacterium | reverse complement strand
CGGATCACGCGTGTCGGCGGGGCGAGAGGCGAAAGTACCGGCCACCCACGGTGGAGGTAATTGGCGGTGTGGTCCGACTGGCGCCAGCCGGGTGTCGAAACATGTCGTCACCTGGCAAGAATCGGCTCCATCCTGAGGGACCGATAGACTGGACCACGCCGTGACCACCGCGACCCGAACCGACCCGCTCGCCCCGTTCAGCGAGGCGACCCGAACCTGGTTCGCCGAGGCGTTCGCCACTCCCACCCGCGCCCAGGAGCTGGGATGGGAGGCGATCAGCCGTGGCAGCCACACCCTGATCCATGCTCCAACCGGCAGCGGCAAGACCCTGGCCGCGTTTCTGTGGTGCCTCGATCGGCTCATGACGGAGGCGCCGCCGACTCGGAGGACGGTCCGTGTCCTGTACGTCAGCCCGCTGAAGGCGCTCGCCTACGACGTCGAGCGCAACCTGCGGGCGCCGCTGGCCGGGATCCGGCGCACCGCCGAGCGACTCGGCGTCCAGATCCCGGAGGTCAGCGTCGCGTCGCGGACCGGCGACACGCCGGCCGACGCTCGGAGAGCGCTGACCAGGACACCGCCGGACATCCTGGTCACCACGCCCGAAAGCCTGTACCTGCTGCTCACCAGCCAGGCGCGCGAGATCCTGCGCGGCGTCGAGCACGTCATCGTGGACGAGGTGCACGCCATCGCGGCCACGAAGCGCGGCTCGCACCTGGCCCTGAGCCTCGAACGCCTGGCCCACCTGGCCGATGCCGACCCGCAGCGCATCGGCCTTTCGGCGACGCAGCGGCCGCTGGAGGCGATCGGCTCATTCCTCGGTGGCAGCGGCAGGGACGTCGAGATCGTGGACGCCGGGGCTCGCAAGGAGCTCGACCTCGAGGTGATCGTGCCGATCGAGGACATGGCGCGCATGGGCGAGGCGATGGACGTCGACGAGGCGCCAGGCGGCCCGGCGGCCGGACCGGAGGCACGGCATTCGATCTGGCCGAGCATCCACCCCAGGCTGCTGGAGCTCATCCGGGCCCATCGGTCGACCCTCATCTTCGTGAACTCGCGCCGCCTGGCCGAGCGGCTCGCCGCGCGCCTCAACGAGCTGGCCGGCGAGGAGCTGGTTCGCGCCCATCACGGCAGCGTGGCGCGCGAGCAGCGGCTCGAGATCGAGGAGCAGCTGAAGGCTGGCCGGCTGCCGGCCCTGGTGGCGACCAGCAGCCTCGAGCTGGGGATCGACATGGGCGCGATCGACCTGGTCGTGCAGATCGAGGCGCCGCCGTCGGTCGCGTCCGGGATGCAGCGTATCGGCCGCGCCGGTCACCAGGTGGGCGAGCCTAGCGTCGGCAAGATCTTTCCGAAGTTCCGTGGCGACCTGGTGGAGGCGGCGGTCGTGGTCGAGCGCATGAAGGCGGCGGCCATCGAGGAGACGCGCATCCCGCGCAACCCGCTCGACGTGCTGGCGCAGCAGATCGTCGCCATCTGCGCGCACGACCGCTGGACGGTGGCCGAGCTGCATGCCCTCGTGACCCGCGCCGACAGCTTCCGGGACCTGTCGCGCGAGCAGCTGGAGGGCGTGCTCGACATGCTCTCCGGGCGGTACCCCTCGGACGAGTTCGCGGACCTCAAGCCCCGGCTGGTGTGGGACCGCCAGACCGATGAGGTGGCCTCGCGCAACGACGCGCGGGTGGTGGCCATCACCTCGGGCGGCACGATCCCGGACCGCGGCCTGTACGGGGTCTTCCTGCCGGGCGACGACGCTGGCCGCGGCGGCCGGCGCGTAGGCGAACTTGACGAGGAGATGGTCTACGAGTCGCGGGTGGGGGAGACGTTCCTGCTCGGCGCCTCGACCTGGCGGATCGAGGAGATCCGGCCGGACCGGGTCATCGTTACCCCGGCCCCCGGTGAGCCGGGCAAGATGCCGTTCTGGCACGGCGACGCGGTCGGGCGGCCGATCGAGCTGGGCCGCGCCATCGGCGCCTTCCTTCGCGAGCTCGAGCCGATGAAGCCGGCTGCCGCCATCGCGCGCCTTCGCGAGTCGCACGCCCTGGATGCCCTGGCGG
>JAPSGM010000161.1 GCA_031177555.1 Chloroflexota bacterium | reverse complement strand
CGCCCTTGGTGGGCTTGCCGCGTTGCTGCTGGCGGTCCGCCGCATCGGACGCTGAACGCCGGCACGCCATGCCGCACCGCCTGGCGCTTCGCGGCCGTCCCGGCCAGATCTTCGTGTACAGCGGCCGCTCGATCCTGATCACCAATCTTGACGGCGAGGTCTGCGGGGTCGGCTCCGAGGGATTCCACGTCGACAACACCCGAGTGCTGAGCGAGGACCGGCTGGTCGTCGCCGGCAGGCCACTCGATGCGGCTGCCGTCAGCCCCGTGGGCGCCGACGCCTCCCTCGCCTATTACGAGGTGCCGGCGACGGATGGGGTGCCCGAACGGACCGTGGTCGTGGAGGTGGCGCGCTTCGTGTCCGAGGGCCTGGCGACGCGGGTGCGGGTCACGAACTACTCGCTTGCCGGCGCGGTGCGCCTGCCGCTCGCCTGGCACCTGACCGCCGACTTCGCCGACACCGACGACACCGAGCGGGGAGAGCGCCGAGTGGACGTCCCGGTCGACGTCGCGTGGGATGCGGCCGGTGCGCGGCTCACGTTCCGGTCCACCCATCCAGAGATCAAGGCCGATACGGCCTTGACCCTTGCCGGTGCCGAGGCGGCGTGGGATGGAAGCGCCCTGCGCTTCGCTCTGGACGTTCCGGCCCGGGAGGTGGTCGAGCTGATCCTCATGACGGAGGCCACCGTGGCGGGCAGGCGGCACGCGGCACCGCCCGCAAGCTTCTCCGCCACGCGAGGCTCACTGGCCCGCCTGCGGCAAGAGCTCCGGGACGAGGCGCCGCGGCTGCGCACCTCCAACGCCATGGTTCAGCGCGCCTGGGACACCGCAGTCGAAGACCTGGCCAGCCTCCCGCTGGGGCTGGTGGAAGGCCCGGCGGCGCCGATCGCCGGCCTGCCGCTGTACCAGCAGTTCTTCGGCCGCGACACGCTGACGATCGGCTGGCAGAGCCTCATGGCCATGCGCACCCCGCTCCGCGACGCGCTGCGCGCGAATGCCGCCTGGCAGGGGCGCGCCATCGACGACTGGCTCGACGAAGAGCCCGGCAAGATGATCCACCAGGCCCGATGGGGCCCCGTCTCTCAGGTCGGGATCGACCCGTTCCGTCGCTACTACGGGGACTGGGCCACCGTGCCCGACTTCCTGATCATGCTGGGCCAGTACCTGGCCTGGACCGGCGACTCCGCCACCCTCCGCGACCTGCTGCCCGCCGCGCGATCCGCGGTGGACTGGCTGGAGCGGTATGGCGACCTGGACCGCGACGGCTTCATCGAGTACCGGACGCGGTCGCCTGCCGGCGTGAAGAACCAGGGCTGGCTGGATTCGGACGACGCGATCGTCGACGAGCGCGGCGAGGTCGTGCCCAACCCGATCGCAACGTCGGAGCTCCAGGCGTACGCCTATGCCGGCCTCCAGCAGGCGGCGCTGGTGTTCGCGGCCTGCGGCGACCTTGGCTTCGGCGCTCGGCTACTGCGTCGAGCGCATCGGCTCCGGCGCCGATTCGACCGCGCCTTCTGGCTGCCGGACCTCGGGACATATGCCATGGGCCTGGGGCCGGGCGGCACGCCCATTCGCTCAGTCGCGTCGAACGCCGGGCATCTCCTGGCATCCGGGCTGGTGCCGCCGGACCGGGGGCGGGCCGTCGCCGCCCGGCTGATGTCCCCCGACATGTTCAGCGGCTGGGGCATCCGCACCCTCTCGCGCGACCATCCGGCCTTCAACCCGTTCAGCTACCACCGCGGCAGCGTCTGGCCGGTGGAGCAGGCCACCATCGGTTTTGGCTTCGCCCGGTACGGAGCCTGGGACGACCTTCAGCGCCTGGCGCGGGGCTTCTTCGACACGGCCGAGCTGTTCGAGGAGGCCAGGCTGCCAGAGGTCGTGGGCGGCATCCAGCGAGACGGCGAGCACCCACACCCGGGCATCTATCCGGACAGCTGCGCGCCGCAGGGTTGGTCGGCCAGCGCCGTGATCCAGATGGTGCAGGCACTCCTCGGCATGGTCGCCTTTGCGCCGAGCCACCTGCTGGTTATCGACCCGCACCTGCCCGCGTGGCTGCCGGACCTGTCCCTGGAAGGCCTGCGCGTTGGCTCGGCGGATGTGGACCTGCATCTGCGTCGCACCGGTTCCGGTGCGACGCGCTTCGATGTCAGGCGGCGCCGGGGTCACCTGGCAGTTGTCCGGCAGCCGCCGCCCCAGTCGCCAGGCGCGACGCCCTGGGGACGGCTGGCAGCCCTAGTCGGCTCTCCCTTTGGCCGCTAGGCCGGCTGATCCCGTCCACGCAGTGGACGTATGGCCCGACCCAGCAGGCCACCGAGCCGAGCGGAGCCAGTTCAGTCGGCGATCTTGGCCATCACGTGCTTGACGATGGTGTAGTCCTCGATCGAGTACAGGCTCATGTCCTTGCCGTAGCCGGACTGGCCGAACCCACCGTGCGGCATCTCCGAGGCGATGGTCAGGTGGTCGTTGATCCAGACCGTGCCGTAGCGGAGGCGCCGGGCGGCGTTCAGCGCGCGCTTCACGTCGCGCGTCCAGACCGAGGCCGCCAGGCCATAGTTCACGCCGTTGGCCCAGCGGATGCCCTCGTCGTCATCGGCGAAGTGCTGGACGGTGACGACCGGGCCGAAGACCTCCGACTGGATGATCTCCGCGTCCTGGGCGACATCGGTCACCACGGTGGGCTTGTAGAAGAAGCCGCGGTCGCCGTTGGTGTCGCCCCCGGTGGCAACCTTGGCGCCGTACCCCCGAGCCCGATCCACGTAGCCGATGACCCGCTCCTGCTGCGCCCGGCTGACCAGCGGGCCCATGTCCAGCTCCGGATCGTCCGCGGGGTTCCCGACCTTGACCGATTCGACTGCCGGCACCAGCTCGGACAGCACGTTGTCGTAGATCCCGCGCCCGGCGATGATCCGGGTCGCGGCGGTGCAGTCCTGGCCGGAGTTGAAGAAGCCGGCGATCTTGATGGTCTCGGCCACGGCGGCGGCATCGGCGTCGTCGAAGACCAGGACCGGGGCCTTGCCACCCAGCTCCAGGTGCAGGCGCTTGACCGATGACGCTGCGGCGGCGGCGATCTCCTTGCCGGTGGCGGTGTCGCCGGTGAGGCTCACCATGTCGACCTGCGGATGGGTGACCAGGGCGTTGCCCACCACCTCGCCGGGGCCGGTGACGACGTTCAGCACGCCCCTGGGGAAGATGTCGGCCGCCAGCTCCGCCACGCGCAGGGCCGACATCGGCGTGGAGCTCGAAGGCTTGAGGACCACCGTACAGCCGGCGGCCAGGGCCGGGCACAGCTTCCAGATGGCCATCATCAACGGGTAGTTCCACGGGGCCACCTGCCCGACCACGCCGGCGGCCTCGCGCCGGATCATGCTGGTATGGGTGCTGACGTACTCGCCGGCCGCCTTGCCCTCCACCACGCGCGCCGCGCCGGCGAAGAAGCGGACGTTGTCGATGGTGAACTCCACGTCGAAGTCGGCTGTGCCCTTGGGCTTGCCGACGTTCTGCTGCTCCAGCGAGGACAGCGTCTCGGCATCGGCCTCGATGGCGTCGGCCAGCTTGTGCAGGGCGGTGCTGCGCTCGGCCGGGGTGGTGAGCGACCAGGACTCGAACGCCTTGCGGGCGGCGTTGACGGCGCGGTCCACGTCCGCGGCGTCACCCCTGGGCACCTGGGTGATGACGTCCTCCGTCGCCGGATTGATGACGTCCGTGGTCTCTCCGCTGGTCGCCTCCGACCAGTCGCCGTTGATGAACATGCGGTACTTCGTGGCCGAGAGCGTCATGGCTACCTCTGCGACGGCGTGGCTCGACGAACGTGGTGGGCCGAAGGTTGGGCACCGGTTCAGCCGATTGTACGCTCGCCCGCAACGGAATCGGGAGAGCAGAACCGGGACTGCGAGCGAATCCGCAGTCCGTCCTCGACGGTGTCCATGCATCGGCGTCACCCGCTGCGTATGGTGGTGTGCGAGAACCGATGGAAATGTTTGAGGCATGAGCGCCAGCTCCAGAGCGGGACAGCTGATCCGGCGCGCGTCGTTCTGGCTCGCCGCCGGCGTCGCTCTGCTCGTCGCGCACGACGCCGTCTTCGCAGCCCAGATGGGTCCGGGCCTGACCCTCACCCGCGCGTTGCGCGACGCCGGCCATGCCTACTGGGGCCTGGCCAGCACGCTGCTGCTGGTTGGTGGGGCGACCGCCGGCGCGCTCTGGTTGGCGCGGATCGCCGTCCTGCGCCACAGCGCCGCGAAGACCCCCGCTGACCATCACGGATCCGCGAGGTGGGCGCGGCGCGCGTCGGCGCACTGGATTCGCCTGTTCATCCTCGTCGCGCTCGCCTTCCTCGTCCAGGAGAACGCAGAGCACTTCCTGGGCCATGGACACCTCATCGGTGTTGGCGCGCTCACCGGCCCGGAGTATCCGCTGGCGCTGCCGGTGCTGGCCCTGGTCACGGGGCTGGGCGCGGCGGTCACGGCCCTCGTCCGGGAGCACGAGGCGGAGCTCCTGCGGCGCATCGCCGCCACGCGGGCGCGTGCGCGACGCCCGCTGCGCCGCATCCGTCCCGCTCGACCGGGCCTGGCGCGGAACCGGCATGGCGCGCCGATGTCCATCCACCGCGGGCTCCGGGCGCCCCCCTCGGCGGTCCTTCACGCACACGCCTGACCCGGCCGGCCCTGCGTCGGCCGCATCTCCCGGTCGGCGCGCAGGAGTGACGCCGGCCAGCAGGAGGAACCGTTTTCATGTCCATTCGAATGTCGGGCGCCGCGGCGGCCGGCGCGCTGGTGGCGCTGCTCACGCTTCCCAGCGTCGTCGCGGCCCACGAGGTGCGCCAGGTGGGCGACTACCAGTTCGTGGTGGGGTTCATCGATGAGCCGGTCTTTACCGACCAGAAGAGCGGCCTGGAGTTCCAGGTGACCCGCGGGGACGAGCCGGTGGAGGGCCTGGAGGAGTCACTCGAGGCCGAGGTCATCTTCAGCGGCGAGACCCGAGCGCTGCCGCTCGAGCCGAGGTTCGGGGAGCCGGGCTGGTACCAGTCAGTCTTCTTCCCTACCGCCGCGGGCCCGTACACGTTCCACATCACCGGGGAGATCGACGGTCATGGCGTCGACGAGTCCTTCACCGCCGGGCCGGATACGTTCGGCGAGGTGCAGGACGCGACCTCGG
>JAPSGM010000035.1 GCA_031177555.1 Chloroflexota bacterium | reverse complement strand
GGAGGAGCGCGTCCTCGTCCCATCGCGGCGAGACGTGCCGACCTACGACCTCGCCCCGGAGATGCGCGCGCCGGAGATCACCGATCGCCTGCTCACGGCCATCTCGTCGCGGAGCCACGACTTCGTGTTGGTCAACTACGCCAACCCGGACATGGTCGGGCATACCGGCGCCTGGGACGCCGCCGTGCGCGCCGCAGAGGTCATCGACGACTGCCTGGGCCGCGTGGCCGCCGCCTCGCTCGCCGCCGGCGTGGCGCTGGTGATCACCGCCGACCACGGCAACATCGAGGAGATGCGCGACGTCGACGGCCACCCGCAGACGAAGCACACCACCTCGCCGGTGCCGCTGGTCTTGGTCGGCGAGCCGTGGCGCGGGCGCCGGCTGCGCGTCGGTCGCCTGGCCGACGTGGCCCCCACCCTGTGCGAGCTGATGGGCATCCCGCCCGGCCCGGCCATGACCGGCCGCAGCCTCCTGGAGGCCTGAGCCCACGGCCTGCGGGGCGGGGGCGGCATCGGTCTGCTAGACTGCGGCCGCCCATGACACCCCTGGTCGTCGCGCAGATGATCCTTGCCGTGGCGCTGATCGCAGCCATCCTGCTGCAGCAGCGCGGGACCGGGCTGGGCGGCGCCTTCGGCGGCGAGGTGACGGCCTACCGCAGCCGCCGCGGGATCGAGCGCACGCTCTTCCGCCTGACCATCGTCCTGGCCGTCCTGTTCGTGGTCTTCAGCCTCCTGAACCTGGTCGATTTCAGTACGCTCTAGGCGTGCTATCATCGGGTCGCCTCACCGGACACACGCGTCCGGAAACGCGTGCCGAGGTGGCGGAATAGGCAGACGCGCTAGGTTCAGGACCTAGTGACCATTACGGTCGTGTGGGTTCAAGTCCCTCCCTCGGTACCACACCCTCGCATCGGGCCCAGGTGGCGGAATTGGTATACGCGTACGTTTGAGGGGCGTATGAGGCAACTCATCCGGGTTCAAGTCCCGGCCTGGGCACCACCACCTCTGCTCGCCCTGTGGCTTCGCCGCCAGGTGCTCCGCGGGGGACTTTCCTTGCTGGTGGTCGCCCAGGGACTATATGGCGGAAACCGCCTGAAGGTGTCACAGGCAACGACCGGCCCGCGAGCGCGTGATAGGCTCCGGTCCCGGGGACACGGGCGGTTAGCTCAGCTGGTCAGAGCACCTCGTTTACACCGAGGGGGTCGGGGGTTCGAGTCCCTCACCGCCCACCAACCAAGCGGCTGGTAGCATCTCCCTGTCCACCCACGCAGCGTGAGGCCACCGAGCAATGGAGATCCTCTGGATCGTCCTGGGCGTCATCGCGATTCTGGTCGTGTTCCTGGTCGTCGTCTACAACTCCCTGGTCCGCCTGCGGAACATGGTCGACGAGGCGTGGAACCAGATCAGCGTCCAGCTCAAGCGCCGCCATGACCTGATCCCGAACCTTGTCAACGCGGTGAAGGGCTACATGGACTTCGAGCAGGAGACGCTGACCCGCGTCATCGAGGCTCGCAACCAGGCCGTCACCGCCCAGCAGGCAGGGCCACAGAACGCTGGCGCATCGGCCCAGGCGGAGAACTTCCTGACCGGCGCCCTGCGGCAGCTCTTCGCCCTGGTCGAGAACTACCCCGACCTGAAGGCGAACCAGAACGTCCTGCAGCTGCAGGAGGAGCTGACCACGACCGAGAACCAGATCGGCTTCAGCCGGCAGCACTACAACGCCACGGTCCGGGAGTTCAACACGACGATCCAGACGTTCCCGAACGTCCTGATCGCCGGCATGTTCGGGTTCCGCGAGCGCGACTACTTCCAGATCGAGGAAGCCGATGCCGCCGTCCCCGAGGTGAACCTGCGGACCACCTGAGACGCCTCGCGTGAGCGCCCGAGCGGCTCCGACCACCTTCTACCGCGAGATCGATCGGAACCGGCGCAACTCCTGGATCCTGGTCCTGGTGGTGGCGCTGGTCCTGGCCGCGCTGGGCGCCGCCATCGGCTATGCCACCGATTTCGGCGCCTGGGGCGTGGCGGCGGCGCTGGCCGTCGCCGCGGCGATGAGCCTCGGCTCGTACTTCGCGGGCGACCGGCTGGTCCTGCTCTCTTCGGGCGCGAGGCAGGTGGACGTCGCCAACCCGCCGGACCGGTACAAGCAGCTCGTCAACGTGGTGACGGAGATGTCGCTGGCCGGCGGTACGCCGATGCCCGCGGTCCACGTCATCGAGGACTCGGCGCCGAACGCCTTCGCCACGGGACGCGATCCGAAGCACGCGTCGGTGGCGGTGACGACCGGGCTCCTCGACAAGATGGACCGCGAGCAGCTGCAGGGGGTGATGGCCCACGAGATGAGCCACATCGGCAACTACGACATCCGCTTCACGCTGCTCGTCGGCGTGCTGGTGGGGAGCATCGCCCTGCTGGCCGACTGGTTCCTGCGCTACACGTTCTGGTTCGGCGGCGGCCGGAGAGGCGGCGGCCGCGACCGGGGCGGCGGGGGACTGGGCCTGGTGATCTTCGCGATCGCCATCCTGCTGGCCATCCTGGCGCCCATCATCGGGCGCGCGGTGCAGCTGGCGGTCAGCCGCCGGCGCGAGTCGCTGGCCGACGTCAGCGCGGTCGAGCTCACCCGGAACCCGATGGGCCTGGCGCGCGCGCTGCGCACCATCGCCGAGGACCAGGAGGTGCTGGAGGTGGCCAACCGGGCGACGCAGCACCTCTACATCGTCAATCCGATCAAGAGCTTCGAGCAGCGCGCATCGTCGATGTGGGACACGCACCCACCGATCGGCGAGCGGGTCGCGGTGCTGCGCGGCCTGGCCGGCCAGTTCGGCCAGGATCCCGCCACGCTGTCCTGACCTTCTTCGGCCATTCCGGCTCGGCGCCGACCCCTTCGGCACCGCGTCTGAGGAGGGTCGAGCGGTTGCCGCTCCATCGGGCCCTGTGCTATCGTCGGCCACGGATCTCGCGACCACGAGCAAGGCTGCAAGGCTTCGAATCGAACGGCGGGCCGAGGTAGCTCAGTTGGTAGAGCACCGCCCTGAAGAGGCGGGTGTCGTCAGTTCGATTCTGACCCTCGGCACCACGCAGCGCGGCGCGCAATCCGGGACAAGCGGGCGGAAGTGGCTCAGTTGGTAGAGCATCACCTTGCCAAGGTGAGGGTCGCGGGTTCGAGTCCCGTCTTCCGCTCCATTTTCATGCCCTGCGACCGTCCGGCGGGTGCCATTGTGGCCGATGACCTGCTAGCCTCGTGGCGCCATCGGTGCCCCGTCGTCTAGTGGTAGGACAGCGGACTTTGGATCCGTGAACCGAGGTTCGAATCCTCGCGGGGCAGCCAGCCGGCATCGGCGTTGGCCGCAGCCGGCGAACGGGGCGACGTGCCCGAGTGGTTCAGGGAGCGGTCTGCAAAACCGTTTACACGGGTTCGATTCCCGTCGTCGCCTCCATCATCCAAGTCCTCGTCAGCGCTCCGGCCGGCGCTGCGTGACCTTCAGCGCAGCGAGAACGGCCGCGTAGAGCAGGCCCAGCAGCAGAAGGATCCCCACGTCGCGGGCAGCCAGGATGTCCATGGCCCTCTCCTCAACACCATCTCGCAACCAGCGCCGAGGGCACGACGACCAGACGGCTACCGTAGCCACCCGTGTCAAGCGTCGGGCGCCCGCGCGGTCGCCCTAGATCGGATCCCTGAGCAGCAGCGCCCCCTCGCCGGGATGCTGGATCCGGAACTGGTTCACGCGGCTTACCGCGATGCGGTGCCAGCGCCACCCCTCCACGGCGGTGAGTGCGGCCGCGGTGCCGGTGATGATCGATAGCCCCAGCGCAGGGAAGCCGCTCGCCAGGTTGGTGATGTCGACCACCGCCGCGATGAGGGCCATGATCGGCGTGACCAGCGCCAACAGCAGCTGCGGGATGCGCCACTGGTCCTCGCGGCGCCGCGCGTCGTGGAAGTCACGCAGCAGCTCGTCCGCGCCGGTGGCCGCCACGTTCTCACGAAGGTCCGTCATTCGTCATCTCCTACGCTCGGGGTTGCCTGCTCGCCGTGCAAGACCCGGACCAGCCCGGCGACGCACGGTGACGGTGGGCAACGGAGCCTGTGCTACGGTTGGACAGCCGACGCACCTTGCGAGCAGGGCCGGAGTGGCGGAACGGCAGACGCGGCCGGCTTAAACCCGGCGGCCCCGCGAGGGGCGTGGGGGTTCGAATCCCTCCTCCGGCACCATCGGCCCTGGGCGGGCGTCGGGGAGGCGTCAGCGGCGACCGAAGATCCCCCTGCGCCTGGCGGTCGTGGCAGCGTCCGCCTTCTTTGCCGGCTCGTTCGGGATGCCCACCACCGCCTGCGCCAGCCGATGCAGCGCCATGGCCACTGGCGTCCCCGGACGGCTGGTGACGACCGGCACGCCCTCGTTCACCGCGCGGATCATCTCGACCTCGGTGTACGGGATCTCCGCCGCCGGCTTCTGGCGCAGCAGGTTCTCCAGGTCGCGCGCCTTGAGCAGCTCTTTGGGGAAGATGTGGTTGACCACGAACAGGGTCCGCGCCTCCAGGGTGGTGGTCTCGGCGAGGAAGCCGAGCAGCATGCTCATGGCCCGCAGCGCGGCGATCTCCGGGAAGATCACGAAGGTGTGAGTGGAGGCCTGCTCCAGCATCCACAGCGTCCGCTGGTCGAGGCGCGAGCCGGCGTCAACGACCACATAGTCGAAGCGGGGCCGCAGGAGGTTGAAGGCGCGCTCCAGGCTCTCGAGCTGCACCCGGAAGTCCGCGTCCGGATGCGCCGGAGCGGCCAGCACCTGCAGGCCCGATGCGTGCTGGGAGAGGTAGCTGGCCGCCAGCTCCGCGTCGTTGAGCGCCTGCTCGTCGGTGGCCAGCCCGGCGAGGTCGAAGCGGGGCGTCAGGTTGAGGTGGGTCGCGACCTGGCCGAACTGCAGGTCCAAGTCGACCAGCAGCACGCGAGCACCGGACCCTGGCTGGGCCACGCCCCCGGCCAGGAGCACGGCGGTGTTCACCGCCAGGGTCGTGGTGCCGACGCCACCCTTCGGCGAGAAGAAGGTGGTGATCTCGCCGGTTGGCATCTCGGCGCGCACCGCCTGTGGCCGAACGCGGCCGGCGCGGATGAGGAGCGCTTCCACCCGCGCGTCGAGCTCGGAGCGGGCGAAGCCGGCGGTGATGACGTCGTCGGCGCCGGCCTCCAGGAACGCGATGCGTGCCTCGACGTCGCCGGCCGGAGCCACGACCAGCACCGGGGTCGGTACCGCGGCCGCCGTGCGAAGCCTGCCGATCGCGCCCGACACCGCCAGCCCCTCGGCCACCACCAGGTCGTATCCCGCGTCGCGCAGCGCCGCGGCCGCCTCCGCCGGCGAGTGGACGCTGTGGGTCGCGTAACCCGAGTTGGCCAGCTGCGCCTCCAGCTCGCCGCGAAGGTCGTCGGTGGGTGCGCAGATCAGGATCGGGTTCGCGGGCATGCTCACTTCGCCAGCTGGTCTGGCCGTGAGTATAGACGGGCACCCGTGCGTTGCCAGACATCGGGCCCGTGTATACTTCCCCTGCGCCTCCGAGCTTCGGAGGCCGCTCGCATGTCTTGGGCTCCTTTCTGCCGCACCGATGCCGAGCCGATGCCGGCGTGCCGCAAGCCCATAGAGAGGAGGAGATCCGGCCAATGCGCCGATATGAGCTGATGCTTCTCTTCCGCCCGGACCTGGAGGACGACAAGCTCCAATCCGCGGTCGAGAAGGTCACGCGCGCCATCGTCAACGCCGGCGGGGCGCTGACCAAGGTCTCGCCGTGGGGCAAGCGCCGCCTGGCCTACGACATCCAGCACTTCCGCGAGGCGAGCTACTTCCTGCTGCACTTCGACATCGCGCCGTCCGCGATCCGTGATCTGGAGCGCGGCCTGCTCATCAGCGAGGAGGTCCTCCGCCACCTGGTGACGGTGCTCGAGGACCGCGGCGAGCTGTCAGAGGAGGAGCTGCCACCCGCCGCCGTCCCCGCCGCCGTGCGGGAGGGGGGCGAGGCAGAAGCCGAGGCCGCCGAGGAGCCGACCGCCGAGGAGCCGACCGCCGAGGAGCCGACCGCCGAGGAGCCGCGCTCGACCAGCCCGGTCGAGGCCTAGGAGAGCCGCACCATGACGCTCAACAAGATGATGATCATCGGCAACTTGGGGGCGGATCCGGAGCTGCGCTACACGCCCAGCGGGAAGGCCGTCGTCAACCTGCGCGTGGCCGTCAACGACCGATTCCGCGGCCAGGACGGCGAGTGGCAGGAGGATACGTACTGGTTCCGCGTCGAGGCCTGGGAGCAGGCCGCCGAGCGACTGGCCGAGCAGCTGCGCAAGGGCCACAAGGTCTTCGTGGAGGGCCAGCTGCGTCCGCGCGAGTACGAGGGTTCGGACGGCCAGAAGCGGACGTCGCTCGACATCCGCTTCGCCCGCGTGGTGTCGCTGGAGCGCCGAGACCCGAGCGAGTCCGGCTACGGCGGCGCGTCCTTCACCGAGAACGCCAGTCCCGTCGGCCCCGGCGGCGAGGCGCCGGTCGCGCGTCCGCGTGGCGCCGGCGAGGCGCAGCCCGCCCGCTCGACCGAGGCGATCGACGTCGACGACATACCCTTCTGAGGTAACGACTGCCAATGGCAAGCCCCCGCTCCCGCCGCGAGACGGCGGACTACTACCGCGATCGGCGGCGACGCAAGGTCTGCAACTTTTGCGTCGACAAGGCCGAATCGATCGACTACAAGGAGGTGAACCGCCTCCGCCGCTACCTGTCCGAGCGCGCCAAGATCGAGCCGCGTCGCAAGACCGGCACCTGCGCCCGGCACCAGCGCATGCTGACCGTCGCCCTGAAGCGGGCGCGCCAGGTCGCGCTGCTGCCCTACGCGCCGCAGCACCTGCGCCCCTAGCGCGGCGCAGCGATACGCATCCCCGGCAGCCGCCCTGGCCTGACTGAGTGAGGTTGTCGCGTGCTTGACTACATCACGTGGCTCATCTTCGCGGTCGTCGTGGTCGGGCTGCTGTCACTCGACCTGTTCGTCTTCCACCGTGACGCCAAGCCGGTGCGGATGCGCGAGGCCGCCACGTGGGTGACCGCCTGGGTCTCGCTGGGCCTCGGCTTCGGCGGCTGGATCTTCCTCACTCGGGGCTCCGCCAGCGGCGCGGAGTACCTGGCGGGCTATCTCATCGAGTACTCCCTCTCGATGGACAACGTCTTCGTCTTCGCCGTCCTCTTCGCCTACTTCGGCGTGCCATCCGCCTACCAGCACCGGCTGCTGTTCTGGGGGGTCCTGGGCGCCATCGTCTTCCGCGCGATGTTCATCGTCGGCGGGACGGCGCTGCTGGCCACATTCCACATCGTCATCTACCTGTTCGGCCTGCTGCTGCTCTACACGGCCTGGCGCATGGCCACGGCCGGAACGGAGCACACCAATCCGGGTGCGAACCCGGCCCTGCGGATCATGCGGCGCCTCATCCCGATCACCGATGGCTTCGAAGGCCAGCGATTCTTCGTGCGCCGCAACGGGCGCCTGTGGGCGACCCCGCTGTTCGCCGCGCTGGTGGTGATCGAGACCAGCGACATCATGTTCGCCATCGACAGCGTCCCGGCCATCCTGGCCATCACCACCGACATCATGATCGTATTCACCTCGAACGCCTTCGCGATCATGGGCCTTCGCTCGCTCTACTTCCTGCTGGCCGGGCTGATCGAGCGCTTCGAGTACCTCAAGTACGGCCTGGCGGCCCTCCTGGCCTTTGCCGGCCTCAAGATGCTGACCAGCGACGTCATTCACCTCGATGCTTGGGTCTCGCTCGGCATCATCCTTGCGATCCTGCTCGTGTCCATCGTGGTTTCGCTGATGGTCACCCGCAACCGCGTGGTCCCGGGAACGACGCCGCCGGTGGAGTGACGCGAGCCACGGATTCCGCAACCATGGGGCGCCGGTGTCCGTCCGGGGGTGGGGCGCGGGTATACTTCTTGAGCCGGCGGACCCCCGCCGGCACCGCGCCGGAAGCGTGGCTGCACAGACGAGGAGAGAATCTCCGTGCTCAAGCAGGAAACTTCCACTCCCGCCGCGACCGAGGCCCGCACCTCGGAGCTGTGGGCCTTCTTCCGCGGGCAGCTCGTGCCGCTCGCCGACGCGCGCGTCAGCGTCATGACCCATGCGTTCAACTACGGCACCGCCGTGTTCGAGGGGATCCGCGCCTACTGGAACGCCGACGAGCAGCAGCTCTTCGTGCTCGACCTGCTGCCGCACTTCGAGCGGCTCAAGACGTCGGCGCGCACCCTCATGATGGACGTCCCGTACAGCGCCGAGCAGCTGGCCGACCTCACGCTCGAGCTGCTCCGCCGCGACGGCCTGCGGGAGGACGTGTACATCCGACCAATCGTGTACAAATCCAGCGAGGTCATCGGCGTCCGGCTCCACAACCTGGACGCCGATGTCGTGATCTTCGGGATCCCGTTCGGCCAGTACATCGACACCGAGGGCGGCATCCGGGCCCAGGTCTCCACCTGGCGCCGGACCGATGACAACGCCATTCCGGCCCGCGGCAAGATCACGGGGGCCTACGTCAACAGCGCGCTGGCGAAGTCGGAGGCCCAGCTCAACGGGTACGACGAGGCGATCGTGCTGACGCAGGAGGGACACGTCAGCGAGGGCAGCGCCGAGAACCTGTTCATCGTCAAGCACGGAAAGCTCATCACCCCCGCGGTCACCGACAACATCCTGGAGGGCATCACGCGCCGCCGGCTCATGCACGTGGCGCGCGAGAGGCTGGAGGTGCCGACGGAGGAGCGGAGCATCGACCGCACCGAGCTGTACACCGCCGATGAGGTCTTCCTGTGTGGCACCGGAGCGCAGCTGTCGCCGGTGGTCGAGATCGACCGCCGCCGGATCGGGACGGGCCGCGCCGGCCCCATCACCCGGCAGCTGCACGAGATCTACTTCGGCGCGGTCCGGGGGCGCGAGGAGGCGTACCGAGACTGGCTGACGCCCGTCTACGGATAGCGGGCAAGATCGACGGCCGCGGGATCTCCGCGACCGTCGCGACCCGGACGAGGGCACATGTCCGAGCCGCGTGACTCCGACCGGCAGCGATGGGTCCAGCGCCTGCTGGAGACGGTGCCTGGCGTCATCAGCTGGGCGATCATCCTGGGGCCCATCTGGCTGAGCATCAGCTATCCCTGGCTGGTCGCCTACTTCGTCCTGAGCTTCGACTTCTACTGGCTGTGCCGTTCGATCTGGTTCGGGGCGGCGGTGATCGTGGCGTTCCGGCGCATCGGGCGGGTGCTGGCGGTCGACTGGGGCCGCCGGCTGGAGGCCCTCGACGACCCGGCGCGGCACCGAGAGAGGCTGCGCCGGCAGCTGGGCGCGCGCGAGCGGCCGGCCGGGGCGCTCGGCTTCTCCGCGGGCCCGGGGACGAGCCCCAGCCGGGCGGAGCGTCGGCGCCTGGCCGACGAGCTGCGTGCCTTCGACGCGGTGGCGGCCCTGGACGAGCCTCCGCCCGCGTTTCGCGAGTACACGCACCTGGCGCTCATCCCGACCTATACCGAGCCGCTCGAGAAGCTGCGCGAGACGGTCCGTGCCCTGGCCCGCGCCGACTGGCCGAAGGAGCACAAGATCTGCGCGATCATCACGCGTGAGACCGACCTCCCCGGGCGCGAGAACGTCGCCACCCTGCGCGAGGAGTTCGGCGACCAGTTCGCCCAGTTCATCCACATCCTCGATCCGCTGGAGCCGGGGATCGTGGTCGGCAAGAGCAGCGCCATGGCCTGGGGCGGGCGCTACCTGTACCGCCTCCTGGTCCGCGGCGAGGGCATGGACCCCCGGCGCATCCTGGTGACGGACCTGGACGCCGACTACCGGGTCCATCCGCAGTACTTCACCTACCTGACCTGGATGCACGTCACCGACTCGAACCGGGAGACGCAGCTCTACCAGCCGATCCCGTACCTGCACAACAACATCTGGCAGGCCCCGGCCGTCCAGCGGCTCTTCGCCGCCATCCTGACCCAGCTCCAGATGTGGCGCAGCGTGCTGCCCGAGAAGCTGCAGAGCTTCGGCAGCTACTCGACTACGCTCCACGTCGTGCACGAGGTCGGCTATTGGGCGACCGATGCCATCCCCGAGGACAGCCGCTTCTACTGGAAGTGCTACTTCCGCTACGGGGACCGCTTCCGCGCGGTGCCCCTCTTCATTCCGATCTACGGGGACGCGGTCCGCGCGCGAACCTACTGGCGCACGATGGCGACGCAGTACCTCCAGGTGCGCCGCTGGGCGTGGGGCGTGACCGACATCCCGTTCGTCATCGACAACGCGGTGCGGCACGCCGAGATCCCGCTCTCGTCCCGCATCTGGCGCCTGCTGAACCTGTTCGGCGAGCACATCAACTGGGCCATCGCGCCCTTCGTGCTCATGTTCGGCGCCACCCTGCCGATCCTGATCAACCCCGCCTTCGGCCAGACCACCCTGGGCCAGAACCTTCCCCTCTACGCGTCGGCCATGCTGACGCTGGGCCTCAGCGTGCTGCTGGTGCTCGTGTTCGTGGAGCATCGCATCGTACCGCCGCGGCCGCGCGAGTGGGGCCCCATGCGGCGGCTCATGATCTGGGTGCAGTGGTTCGCCCTGCCGATCGTGGGCATCGTCTTCAGCTGCCTTCCGGCCCTCGACGCGCAGACGCGGCTGCTCACGGGCCGCTACCTCGAGTACCGGGTCACCGAGAAGGCCTGACCGATGTCCGACGAGACCGTCGCCGCCATCGCCCACATCCCGCTCGCCCGATCGGCGCGGCGCATGCTGGCCGCGCCAGCCGTGCTGCTGCTGGCCGGAGTGCTGGCCGCGATCGGGGGCTGGCTGCTGGGCGGACTGGCCGGGATCGGCCTGATGGTCGCGGGCGGCGTCATCGGCCTGCTGGCGGTGAACCTGTCGCTGATCGTCTTCTCCGTGCGCCTGGACGTCGAGGTCTCCACGCTGCGGTTGCGGCGGTTGGGGTCGGACCAGCGCTTCAACCTCGTCCGCGGGCCGGTGACGCGCGTGGCGCTGCGCGGCGAGGGTGCCGCGCGGCTGCGCCCGCGGTTCGGGGCGCTGGGCTGGGGCCTGGGCCCAGCCCGGCTGCGCGGCGACGAGCGCATTCAGCTGGTTCGGCTGGCGCCGACCGATACCGTCATCCTGGTGCCGACCGATGCGGGTCGGGTGGCCATCGCGGCGGCCTCCGAGCAGCACCTGATCGCGGCGCTCGGCGCGGCGGCGCGCGTGCAGCAGCGGCTGGATCAGGTCGCGGCGCGGGCGCGCTCGGTGCCGCTCGACCGCGTGGTGCAGGAGCCGCCTCGGGCCGTGCCGCCGCCGCCCCCGGAGCCGGAGGCCGGCCGCGTGCTGACCGGCATCGAGCGAGTCAGGCTCGAGGAGCGCCTGGCTGCGGAGCGGGCCGCGGCACTGTCCGCGGCCGAGGGGGAGCGCCGGCGCGCAGCGGAGGAGGCCGCGGCGGCGGCCCAGGCCACCCGCGAGGCGGCGGCGATGGCCGCGGCGGCTCCGGCGCCGCGGGAGCGCCGCATCCCGCGGATCGCGGTGCCGCGCCCCAGGGTGCCGCTTCCCTCGGTCGGCGCTCCCCGGCGCCAGGTCGTGATCGAATACCTGCTGGCGGCCGTGCCCCTGGCCGCGGCCACGGCGCTGTGGGCGGCGGCCACCCTCGCCGGCCGCCTGGACCTGCCGGAATCGTCGGCGCGCCTGGCGGCCCTGTCGCTGGCGCTGATCGGTCCGGCGGCGGCCGTGGCGGCGCTGGTCGCGCGGGCGTGGTTCCCCCGGCTGATGGGCCTGGTCCTGGTCACCGCGCTGTGCGCCCTGCTGCTGACCGGCCGCGCCCTGTTCGCGTAGGGCCGGATTGACAGCCGGCCGGCGTCGCTGCGACCATCCGCGGACACGCGAAGACGGCGACGACGGAGCCAGCGCTCCCGTCGGCATCGGCACCACGAGCGAGCCCGGAGGGTGGAAGCGGGCGGAGCCGGGACGGCGAGCGATCCCTCCCGAGCCAGAGGCGCCAAGCGGCAGGGCCGTGGGTAACGCCTCCCGGGTGCGCCACCCGATACCAGGAGGCGGC
>JAPSGM010000160.1 GCA_031177555.1 Chloroflexota bacterium | reverse complement strand
GCCCCGGCACTGATGACGGGGCGCAGCCCGTCCCAGCCCTGCGGCTCCAGCATCTGCGCGAAGCGCTCCTGGGGGTAGTGGCGAACGCGAAAGACCTCCAGCCAGTAGCGCGCGTGTTCGACGAAGGCGCGCTGCACGAGCCGACGGAACTCGCGGCCTTCGGTCGGCAGCCCCTGCGCGGCGCGCACGCGGCGCTGGTGCTCGGCCACCTGGTCGCGCCGCCGGCCGGCGGCGCGGCGATGCCACGCGCGCCCGGCGAGGTCGGCGATCGGGTAGGCCACTCCGCTCGGCAGCAGGCGCAGCACGAGGTCGGCAGCATGGAGCCCGACGCGCAGGAGCTGGCCGCGCATCGGTCAGGCTGCAGCCTTTGACCAGTCCTCGCCACGGCGTGCCGCCTCGAGCGCGCGGCGGGCGTTCGCGCGCTGGGCATCGGTCTGCGGCCAGACCGGGCGGAACATATACCACTGGCCGGGGTCCTCGGCGATCACGCCGCCCAGCCGGTCGGCCAGCTCCTGGGTGGCGCGGTAGATCTCCGCCGGCTCGTCGCTCGCCGCGCGGATCAGCGGCAGGCCCTCGGCATGGAAGCGGTCGCCGCCGGTGCGCCGCGCGGCGACCGGAAGGATCGGCGCGCCCGAGCGAGCGGAGAGCGTGGCCGGCCCGGCCGGGAAGGTGGTCGGCTCGCCGAGGAACTCGACCGGGACGTCGCCGGCCCGGTAGCCGCCGTCGCAGAACAGCACCAGGTTCTGGCCCGCCCTCAGCGCCTTGAACAGGGCGCGCAGGTTGCGCCAGCCGATCAGCGTCAGGCCGTGACGAGCGCGGACCCCCTTGAGGTGGTCGTACAGGCGGCCATAGGTCGTGTCGTCGGCGACGACGTGCAGGTGCTCGCCGGCGAGATGCAGGGCCGGGGCCAGCAGGTCCATGCCGCCGATGTGCACGGTGCAGAGCAGCACTCCCTTGCCGTCCCGCTGCGCCTCTCGGAGCGGGCCGATGTCGGCGATGTCCACCAGCCGCCCGACCTCTGCCGGGGAGGCATCGGCCAGCCGCATAACGTCGGCCAGGTAGCGGGCGTAGTTGCGGAACGCCCGGCGCGCCGCCCAGGCCACGCGCGGGTCGTCCGGCGACGCCCCGAACGCGCGCGCCAGGTTCTCGCGGACGACCCGCTGCTTGTCGCCGGCGAGGTCGTAACCGACGTTGCCGACCGCGGCGGCGGCCGGCAGCACCAGTCCGCGTGGGAGCGAGGCGATCACTCGCTCGCCGCTGCGATAGGCCCAGAACGCCAGCAGCTCGCGCTTGCGCTCGCCGCCGTCCTCCGGGCGGGCGGTCGGGCCGGCGCCGCCCAGCGGGCTCAGGGTCTTGGCGGGGATGTGCTCAGCCGACAACGTCAGCCGACGTCGGCGGCCGCCCTGGCCGGCGCGGCCGAGACACGACGCACCTTCCGCTTCGCCGGCGCCTCGGTGCCGAGCAGGGTGTCCGTGTCGTCGCCCCGGATGAAGGCCTCCACCCGCTCGTGCGCCACGTCGTCGTGGATCTGCATCGGCGGCGACTTCATGAAGTAGGCCGATGGCGCCACGAGGGTGCCGGCCAGACCGCGGTCGAGGCCCAGCTTCGCGCAGCGGATGGCATCGGTGATGACGCCGGCGCTGTTTGGCGAGTCCCAGACCTCGAGCTTCAGCTCCAGGTTGAGCGGCACGTCGCCGTAGGTGGTCCCCTCCATCCGGATGTGGCACCACTTGCGGTCCTTGAGCCACGGCACGTAGTCGGACGGCCCGACGTGCACGTTCTCGTCGTCCACGTCGTAGTCGATCATGCTGGTGACCGCGTCGGTCTTGCTGATCTTCTTCGACTCCAGCCGCTCGCGCTCGAGCATGTTCAGGAAGTCGGTGTTGCCGCCGAAGTTCAGCTGGTAAGTGCGGTCGATGCGCACGCCGCGGTCCATGAACAGGCGGGTCAGCACGCGGTGGGTGATGGTCGCGCCGACCTGCGACTTGATGTCGTCGCCGATGATGGGCAGCCCGGCCTCCGCGAAACGCCGCTGCCAGTACGGCTCGCGCCCGATGAAGACCGGGATCGCGTTGATGAAGCCGACGCCCGCCTGCAGCGCCTGCTCGACGTACCACTTGGTCGCCTGCTCGCTGCCCACCGGCAGGTAGCTGACCATGACGTCGACCCTGCGCTCCCTGAGGATGTTGACGATGTCGGCCGTCGGCCCAGGTGCCTTCTGGATGACCTCGCTGAGGTACTTGCCCAGCCCGTCGTGGGTCATGCCGCGCTCCACCGGGACGCCCATGTTCGGGACATCGGTGAACTTGAAGGTGTTGTTCTGGCCGGCGAAGATCGCCTCGGACAGGTCCTTGCCGACCTTCTCGCCATCCACGTCGAAGGCGGCCACGAACTCGATGTCGCGGATGTGGTACCCGCCCAGGTTGACGTGCATCAGCCCCGGGATGAAGTCGCCCTGCTTCGCCTTCTCGTAGTAGAACCGCCCCTGGACCAGGCTGGATGCGCAGTTGCCCACGCCCACGATGGCGACCCGGACCTTTCCGTCCGACGGTCGCCGGCCGTTGGTCGCGCCCTTGCCGTTGCCGTTAGTCACGAATCCCATTCTCCCTTGTCGTGTCTTCTCCGGCCGGGCGAGGCGGCGCCGCGCTGAGCCGATGAACGTGCCAGATGCGCTGGACGGTCGTCGCCACCGAGAGGGCGGCCACCACGACCAGCGCGCCGATGAGTCCGAGCCCGAACCCGAGGCCCGCCAGGCCGATGCCGGCGATGACGAGCACGAGCCGTTCCACGCGGGGCGCCAGGCCGACCTCGGCCGTCAGCCCCAGCCCCTCGGCTCGGGCGCGCGTATAGCTGACCAGGAACGACCCGGTGAGCGCGACCAGCGCCAGCAGCGCCGGGATGGCCGGCTCCGGCGAGGCGTAGAGGTAGTACGCCGCGATGCCGCCGAACAGCACCGCCTCCGCGGCGCGGTCCAGCGTCGAGTCGAGGAACCCACCGAAGGGCGTGGTCCCGCCGGTGGCGCGCGCCAGCGCCCCGTCCACGGCATCGAGCAGCGATCCGGCGGTGAGGATGGCCGCGCCCCACAGCAGCTGGCCGCCGGCGACCAGCGCGGACGCGGCGACGACGACCAGGAAGCCGATGACGGTGACGCCGTTCGCAGTCATGTGCAGCCGCATCGCCAGCCGCACGACCGGCGCCAGCAGGCTGCGGCCGACCTCCTTGACGCGCGTGGAAAGCAGCGAGTCGCCGCGACGCAGGTCGCGTGTCCCCGGATGGCTAGCCGACATCGCTGACCTCCGGCTGCCGTCCGCCCGCGCGCAGGTTGCCGACGCCGGAGGTGCCGCCGATAAGCCGCGCCTCCATCTCGTGCAGCTCCTCGAAGGAGGCCGTCCGAAGGCGGCAGATCACCTCGCGTCCCTGGCGCTGGGTCTCGATGAGGCCGGCCAGCCGCAGGATACGCAGGTGCCAGCTGATGAGCGGCTGGGACAGGCCCACGCGCGCCGACAGCTGGTTGACGGGCATGGGGCCCAGCGCGGCCAGCAGGCCGATGACGCGCAGGCGCGTCTCGTCGCCGAGCGCCCGGTACAGGGTTCGCAGCCGACGCAGCTCTCGCTCGCCGGCGGAGTCGGTGGAGATGGTCACTTCGATCCTGTCGTCCTAGCCGTTCTTTATCAAATGCGAATTCATATAAGCGGACGCTTATGATAAGGGCTGCGCCGGAAGCGCGTCAACCGGGTGCTAGACTCAGCACCCGGCCGGCCCCACAGCTACCTGGGAGGTGCCCCCTGACGAGCTCCACGCCCGACGCGCTGTGGTCCTCCCGGTCGGTGCGGGCCCTGCATCCCGCTGCGGTCGAGGTGCGCGGGCTGCGGTCGCGCGGCGGCCCCGGGCGTTCCGGTGAGGGGACGGACCTGCGTGGCGTCGACCTGAGCGTCCCGGTCGGGGCGCGGCTGCTCATCGCCTCACGGCCGGAGGGCGCCGCGTCGCTGCTGCTGCGCATCCTGGCCGGGCTGGTCCGGCCGGCCGCCGGGAGCATCTCGCTCGCGGGGTTGCGGAGCGCGGACGAATCTGCGGCCGGCTGGGCGCGTCGCATCGGGCACGTCGGCGGTCATGCGGCGATCTACCGGTGGCTCTCGCCGTTCGAGGCCCTCACCCTGGCGGCCCGGCTGGCCGGGCTGCCCGCGGACGAGCGCCGCCGGCGCGTGGAGGCCTTGCTCGAGCGGTACCAGCTCGCGTCGGACGCATCGCGGCCCATCGGCCGCGGCGGGCCGGCGGTCGCCCAGAAGGTGGGGCTGGCCGCGGCCCTCCTCAGCGAGCCGGAGGTCCTGCTCCTCGACGACCCGTTGCGCGCCCTCGATCCGCTGGAGCGACGGCGCCTGCTGCTGCTGGGCCGCGGCCGGCGCACCACCGTCCTGCTGGCGAGCCGATACCCGGCCAGCGAGGCCGACCTCGTCAACCAGGTCGCGCTGATCCGGGACGGTCGGCTGGTCCTGCACGCCACGGTGGAGGACCTCGCGACGCACGCACTGCCGCTGTCGATCCGCGGGATCGAGTCGCTGGCGGACCAGCGCGCGGCCGGCTCCGCCGTCCCCACGGCGCGTCCACCTTCGCGGACGGCACCGGCCAAAGCCGCCTCGCGGTGAGCCGCTTCCTGGCGCTCGTCGGCCTCGCGCTGCGCGAGCTGTGGATCAGCTTCCGGCTGCTGCTGGTCGTGGCGGTGCTGCTTGCGGCCGGCCTGCCTGCGGCGCTGCTCCCGCACGCGGTGACGCCAAACCTGGCTGGCGCGCCGCCGGACGCGCTCGGCTGGTTCGCGCTGGCCCTGGCCGTCGCGCTGGCACTCGTCGCCGGGATCGCCGCCGCCACGCTCGCCGGAGAGCGGCGCAACGGGGCGCCCGGCTGGATGGCGGTGCGGGCCGTGCCGCGCGCCAGCATCGTGCTTGCCTGGTTCACGGCCTTCGCGGTGCTGCTGCTGCTCGGGCTGGTGCCGACCGCGCTGCTTGCCTGGCTGGCGCTGGGCGCCGCGGTGCTGCCCGCCGGTCCCATGCCGCTGGTGGCGGTGACTGCCTCGGCCGCCTGCAGCGGGCTTGCGGCGATCGCGCTCGGATTGCTGTCGGGAACGCTGCTGCCGCCGTGGCCGGCGCTCGCCCTCGCCGCCACGCCCGCCGCGGCGATCCTGTTGC
>JAPSGM010000350.1 GCA_031177555.1 Chloroflexota bacterium | reverse complement strand
CAGCTCGGCCGACAGCTCGCGGAAGCGCGGCACCAATGCGGCCACGGTGTGCACCAGCGCCAGGCGCCGGTCGTGATCGGTCATCGGTCAGGCATCCTGCACCCGTCGTGCCTCCCATGCCGCCCAGGAGTCTCGGATGGCGGCATAGTCGGCGTCGTCGAAGCCCTCGCCGCTGTGATCGATACCGGTGGCGTAGTAGAGGGCGGGAACCCCGAGCGAGGGCTTGGCCGAGAGGTAGGCGCGCCACTCGGCCTTCGACGGCATGCACCAGTCGTCGGTGTCGATGAGCAGTCCCGGGTCGATGGCAGCGGCCACGCGCGCGCGGTGCGTCATCTGCGCCACCGCCGGGGCGAACGGGTCGAGGTCGTCCAGGCGCATCAGGTCGTTGAGCCGGATCATGTCGGTCACGTCGGCGAAGAGCGGGCTCGGCGTGTGGGTGACGATCAGCGCCTCCGGCTTCGCCTCCTTCGCGAACCGGTGGACGAGCGCCAGAAGCCGATGGAGCAGCGCGACGCCCCAGGCGTCGCCACGGCGCCGCAGGCCCGGGCCGGAGGGGGTCTGGGCGGTGAAGTCCACCTTCAGGCCATCGGCGTCGAGGCCGTCCGGGCCGAGAAGATGCCCCAGCGACTCGCGCAGGATCGCTTCGTAGGTGGGGCTGGTCGGATCGGCGGCAACGGCTCGCCCGAGCGCATCGGTGACGCAGGCCTCGGCCGGCAGGCCCTCGGGGTCCCAGGCCTTGAGCCAGAGCAGGACGCGCTGCCCGGCCGCGTGGCGATCGGCGATCCAGCCGCGCAGGGCGGGCCAGCGGTCCTCGTCCGGCTCGTTGCGGCCGTACGTCGTCTGCCACCTGTCGTCGATCACGACCGTCCCGGGCACCACCCCCTGTTCGGCCAGCGTGCCGAGCCAGCGGTCGTAGAGGTCGCGTCGCGAGGCCGCCGTCGGGTGCCCGCCGTCGAGCTTCGCGTGCCTGTTCTGCTCGCCCCAGCCACAGAAGATGGGCCGCGTCCACCACTCCTGCGAGGAGCGCGCGACGCGGGGCGCGGCACCCTCGGCGCGCAGCCGCTCGCCGTGCTGCCGTACCGCCTCGTACGGTGACGTCACGCCGGTGCGAATGACGAGGGGCGGCGTCGTGAACGAGCCATCCACCGCCGTCGCGCCCTCGTAGGCCAGCTCGAGGCTGAAGCCGCCCAGCGACGGGGCGTATCGAAGCTCGCTGAACGTGGCGGCCTGGATCCCGCAGCGCAGCTCGAGGGTCGTCCATGGCGATGCGGCCGGGTCGTCGGGGTCGGTCGCGATGGCGGCCGTCCCGGCGAACAGGAAGGGCGCGGGCGTGAAGAACCAGTGGCCGCGCCCGGGCTGCGAGCTGGCCACCACGCCGATCGTCGCCGGCTCGGCGGCCGGCTGCAGGATCCGCTTGGGGTCGTCCGGCGACGGGTCGAACAGGCTGCGAGCCGACCACTGGCTGTGAAACTCGCCACCGCCCCAGGGCGGGTTGCCGGTGTACCAGCCGCCCAGCAGCCGCACGCCGGTGAGGCGCCCAGTCCCCGTCACCGATGCCTGGAACGCGAGCTCGTCCTCGGAGCAGTGCAGCCGGATCTCCTTCGTATCCCAGGCCGTGCTCGTCACGGCGAACGCGATCTCGCAGCCCTCCGCCGTGCGGTCGACCCGCGGCGGACCGTGCGCGACCGTCCCGTCCAGGCCCCGGTCGGCGTCAAGGGCTGCGAGCAGGCTGAGCCGCATGCTGGCCTCGCCCGCCGCATCGGCAAGGCGGGCGAGGGGCTGGGCACCATCCACGGCGAGCCGATAGGCCTTTGTGTCGATCCGCACGCCGCCCTCCTGGTGGCGGACCTCCATCAGGAGACCACCGTGACGAGCGCCTCGGCGTGCTCGCCGAGATGCCGGCGACCGATGCGCACGTCCGCCGCGATCCGGGCACGCCGCACCGGGCCGGGCGCGGGCTGGACGCGGAACCTGACCGTCTCGTCGTGGCGGCCGTCGAGGCTCAGGGTCCGCGATGGCGGCTGCGCCGACCAGCCGTCCGGCAGCACGAGCTCGACCGCCGCCTCGTCGCGG
>JAPSGM010000159.1 GCA_031177555.1 Chloroflexota bacterium | reverse complement strand
GTGACGTGGCTAGCGTCGCCAGGACGGGCACCTGACGCTCTGCCGTGCCTCAGACGGCCAGGGGCTCGCGGTACTCCCCGTACACCGCCCGGAGCGCGTTGCACATCTCGCCGATGGTGGCGTACGCCTCCACCGCCTCGACGATGGCCGGCATCAGGTTGACGTCACCGCGCCGCGCCTCCTCGCGCAGGCGGGTCATGGCCCGGGCATGGGCGTCGGCGTCGCGCTCGGCGCGGACCCGCGCCAGGCGGTCCAGGTGGCGCCGCTCCTGCTCGTCGCTGATCTCCAGCAGGGGGATGCGCAGCACCTCGTCCGGATCGGCGTGGCGGGTGACGCCCACGATCTCGCGCTCGTGCTGCTCCAGCTCGCGCGCCTGCTCGTATGCGGCGTCGGCAATCTCTGCCTGCGGAAACCCGGCCTCGATCGCCCTGACCATGCCGCCCATCTCATCGATCTGGGCGATGTAGCGCCACGCCGCCTGCTCGGTGCGGTTGGTCAGCGTCTCGACGAAGTAGGAGCCGGCCAGCGGATCGACCGTGTTCGCCGCGCCGGACTCCTCGGCGATGATCTGCTGCTGTCGCAGCGCCAGTAGGGCGGCGTCCTCTGACGGGACGGCCCAGGCCTCGTCGTGGGCATCGGTGTGCAGCGACTGCGTGCCGCCCAGCACGCCGGCCAGCGCCTGGATGGCGACCCGGGTCAGGTTGTTCAGCGGCTGCTGCGCGGTGAGCGAAACGCCGGCGGTCTGGGTGTGGAAGCGCATCCAGGTGGATCGCTCGTTCTCCGCGCCGAAGCGCTCGCGGGCGAGCTTGTACCAGAGGCGCCGCGCGGCGCGGAACTTGGCGATCTCCTCGAAGAAGTCGTTGTGGCTGTTGAAGAAGAACGACAGGCGCGGCGCGAAGTCGTCGAAGCGCAGCCCGCGCGTGAGGGCGTCCTCCACGTAGGCGATGCCATCGGCGATGGTGAAGGCGAGCTCCTGCACCGCCGTGGAGCCGGCCTCGCGGATGTGGTAGCCGCTGATGCTGATCGTGTTCCAGCGCGGCAGCTCGCGGGTGCCCCACTCGATCGTGTCGGTCACCAGCTTGAGCGACGGACCGGGCGGGAAGATGTACTCCTTCTGGGCGATGAACTCCTTGAGGATGTCGTTCTGGAGCGTGCCGGACAGCCGGGCGCGCGGCACGCCCATCTTCTCGGCGGCCACGATGTACATCGCCCAGATCATGGCCGCCGGGGAGTTGATGGTCATGGAGGTCGAGATCTCGTCGACCGGCAGGCCGTCGAGCAGGATCTCCATGTCCGCCAGGGACGACACCGCCACGCCGCACGTCCCGAACTCGCCGGCGGCCTCCGGCTCGTCGTGGTCGTAGCCGTACAGGGTCGGCATGTCGTAGGCGATCGACAGGCCCGTGCCGCCGGCCGCGATCAGCTTGCGGAAGCGGTCGTTCGTGTCTTCGGCCGTCCCGAATCCGGCGAACATCCGCATCGTCCACAGCCGCCCGCGGTGCCCGGTGGGGTGGATGCCCCGCGTGAAGGGCGGCTCGCCCGGCAGGCCCAGGTCGTCGATCTCGTCCCAGCCCGACGCGTCGTCGGCTCCCAGCGCCGGCCGGCCGTAGGCGTAATGCGGACGGCCCCGGTCCGGATCGTTGGCCGGGTCGCGCAGGTCGGCCGGGGTGTAGACCCGCTCGATCTCGACGCCCGACTGGGTGATGAAGCGGCCCTTCCGCTCCGGCGCGCGCTCCAGCGCCGGCTTCAGCCGCTCGGCCTCCCATCGGTCTTGGTGCTCGCGCCAGCGTCGATCATCGGTCATGGGCGCCAATCTTGGAGGCAAGACCGATGCCGCCGCAACCTCGCATCCGGCCACGCACGTCAGTCAGCCGCTGGTACCGCCAGCGGCCGGCCGACGCGCCGACACAACCTACGGGTAGAGCCCTCGGCGGGTGGTGGCCTCGGCCACGCGGTCCACCGCCACCATCATCGCCGCGCCGCGCAGGTCGACGTCGTGCGACTGGCTCATGGCCAGCACCCCGGCGAAGGCGTCGTCCATGTGGCGGTCGAGCTGCGCGTTCACCTCCGCCTCGGTCCAGAAGAAGGCCTGCATGTCCTGCACCCACTCGAAATAGGCCACCAGGAAGCCGCCGGAGGTGCACAGGATGTCCGGGATGACCAGCACGTCGCGGTCGGCCAGGATCGCGTCGCCCTCGGGCGTGGTCGGCGAGTTGGCGGCCTCGGCCACCACCCGGGCCCGGATCCGGCGGGCGTCCTCGGCGCCGATCTGGTGCTGTACGCCGGCCGTGACGAAGACGTCGCACTCGACCCCGAAGATGTCGATGCGGCCCATCGGCTCGGTGCCGGGCATGTCGGTGACCCCGTCGCGCTGCCTGGCCCAGGCGATGGCGCCCTCGACGTCGATGCCCGATGGGTTCGACACCGCCTGGCGGTCGTCGGCGATGGCCACCACCCTGGCGCCGGCGCCCACCAGCATTCGCGCCAGGCTGCTGCCCACCCGGCCGAAGCCCTGGATCGCCACCCGGGCGCCGTCCAGCTGCAGGTCGCGGCAGCGCGTGGCCGCGGCGATGCAGCGGAACGCGCCGCGGCTGGTGGCCTCGCGCCGTCCGCGCGAGCCGCCGATGGCCTCCGGCTTCCCGGTCACCGATGCGGCCACGGTGTAGCCGTGCTGCATGCTGAAGGTGTCCATCATCCACGCCATGGTCTGCGAGCCGGTGTTCACGTCAGGCATCGGGACGTCGCGGTCCGGACCTAGCAGGACGGCGATCTCGGTGGCGTAGCGACGGGTCAGGCCCTCGCGCTCGCCGGCCGACAGCTCGCGCGGGTTGACCACCACGCCGCCCATGGCGCCGCCGTACGGGATCCCGGCCAGCGCGGCCTTCCAAGTGTTCACCATGGCCAGCGCGCGCACCAGGCCCAGGTCCAGGTCCTTGGTGTAGCGCACGCCGCCGGTGGCCGGACCGCGGTTCAGGTTGTGGTGCACCCGGAACCCGGTGAACATCCGGACCTCGCCGCCGTCCAGCCGCACCGGGAAGTGGACGATCAGCTCCCGCTTCGGCTCGCGCAGGACCTGGTGCATGGCCTCGTCCAGCTGCAGGCGCTCCGCGGCGAGGTCGACCGCCTGCTGGGCGTTGAGCCAGATGCCGTCGTGCGTACCGCCGGAAACGACCATGCTAGCCGGCGAAGCGGTCGAGCAGCTCGCCGATGGTCATCGCTCGGTGCCGCTCGGCGATCCGCGGCTCCGCGCGCTGCCACAGGGTGCGGGCAATCCTCGGGCCGCGGGTCGCGAGCTCATCCAGCCGGGCGTCCCGGTAGCGGCTGATCCCGGGAACGCGCCGCAGCGCACCGGCGAGGATGGCGGCCGCCTCGTCCACGGTGCTCTCGGCGGGGATCTCGATGGTCGGCTCGGCCAGTCCGGCACCGGCCTTCGCCGCCGTCTCCGTCGCGGAGCGCATGCGGTCGATGGCTCCGGCGATCGCCGCATCGGTTGATGCCAGGCCGCCGTCGGCATCGCTGGAGGGCGGCGCGGCGGGCGCAGCGGGTCGGCGGGCGCGAGCGCCGCGCGCTCGTCGGGGAGTCGCTTCGCCTTCCGAGCCGCCGCCCGTGGGAGCCGTGGGAGGAGCTGCGGCGCCCGGCGCGGACGCTGGCGGCGACCCGGCCTGGCCCGCCATGGCGCTGCCGATCAGCGCGGGCACATCCAGTCCGGTCAGGCTCTTCACGGCGGCGCTCGCCTCCGCCACGGTCCGCGTCGTGTTCCGCACCACGTCCGAGGCGCCATCGCTGGACAGGACGGTCAGGGAGTCGATGCTCGCCATCGGCTCCGCGGCCGCCCGCACGATCTCTGGAAGCTGGCTCAGGACGGTCTGGATGACGGCCGCCTCGTTGAAGAGGCGGAAGGCCTCCGCCCGCAGGCCGAGCGCCTTGGCCTCGGCCTCGCCCTTTGTCAGCGTCACCTCCGCCTCCGCGTTGCCCTCGGCCGTCACTCGCAGCGCCTCCGCTTCCGCGTTGACGCGAACGACGCGGGCCTGGGCCTCCCCCTTGGCGACGGCCACGTCCGCCTCCGCCTGGCCGGCCAGCTTCGCGCGCTCCGCCTCCGCCTGGGCGACCGCGATACGAGCCTGCCGATCTCCATCCGCGCGGCGGACGACCGCCTCGGCATCGGCCTCGGCCGGGCGGACGGTGGACGCCAGGAGCGCCTTCTCCGTGCGCGCGGCCTCGAGGTCGGCCAGTTCGGTCTGCCTGCGCGTGACCTCCTGCTGGGCCTCCGCCTGCGCCAGCGGACCGGACTGCGCGGCGCGCGCCTGGGCGGCGGCCGTCTGGGTCTGGACCTCCGCCTCGCGCAGGGCCACATCGCGCTGGGCATTGATCTTGATCTGCTGCGCCTCGGCCTCGCGGACGGCAGCCTCCTGGTCCGCCCCGGCCTTTGCCACCCGAGCGTCGCGCTCGACGACGGCCAGCTTCTGCTGGCCGAGCAGGTCGATGTAGCCGGACTCGTCGGCGATGGACTGGATGGTGAAGGCGTCGATCTGCAGCCCGGAGGTCGCCAGGTCGCCCTTGGCCGAATCCTGGACCTGCTGGAGCAGCTTCTGGCGGTCCATGATCAGCTCCTCGATCGTCAGCGTGCCGACGATCGATCGCAGCGATCCCTCCAGCACGTTCTTCACGATCGAGTCGACCTGCTCGTCCTTGGCGTCGAGAAATCGCTCCGCGGCGTTGCGGATGGATTCCACGTCGCGCCCGATCTTGAAGGTCGAGACGCCCTGGACCGCGACCTTGATGCCCTGGCTCGTGACGGCATCGGGCAGGGCGACCCCGATCTGGCGCGCCGTCAGCTTCAACTTCCCGACCTTGTGGATGAGCGGCAGGACGAACGTCCCGCCGCCGACGACGACCTTGATGCCCTTGTCGGCGCGCTCAGAAGCCACCGCCACCTCGCCGCGCTCGTCGCGGACCTTGGCGCCGCGCGAGCCCGCCACGATCAGCGCCTCGTTGGCGTTCGCCACGCGGTAGCGGCTGGCGACGTAGCTGGCCAGCAGGGCCACCACGATGACGGCGACGATTACCAGCAGCGGACCGCCGCCGACCAGGTTCAGGAAGTCAGGCATCCAAGGCCCCTCCATTCGCCAGGACCAGCGGCTTGACGATCAATGTCCCGCCCACCACGTCCGTGACACTCACCACAGTCCCGGCCGGGACGTC
>JAPSGM010000034.1 GCA_031177555.1 Chloroflexota bacterium | reverse complement strand
GCTTTCTTCCTAGCTTCCATGCCCCAGGCGAAAGCCAGCGGCGCGTCGACGCGCGCGACTGGTGCTCAGCCGACCTCGACCTCGGTGACCCACTTCACCCACTCCAGGCCGCGGCGGTCCGGCGCCACCAGCCGGCAGGGCGCACCGTTCCCGTGCGGGAGCGGCTGTCCGACGACGTGCGTGGCCAGCAGTGCCCGCCGCGCCTCGTCGATCGGCATGCGCGCGTACCAGCCGGTCACCGACCTGATGGTCACGACGCGCGATGCCACGCTGATCTCGGCCGCGTCGAGCAGGCGGCCCAGCCGCGCGCCGGTCCAGCTCGTGCGCAGGGCCCATCCGCCGGTGCAGTCCAACACGGCATCGTCGGCGTCCTGGCCCAGCGCGGCCAGCTCCGCCAGGCTCAGCTCCAGCGGCTGCCGGACCGCGCCGCTGACGCGGAGGCGCCAGGTGGCGGGATCCAGGGGCTCGACCGACTCGCCGAAGAAGGTGGTGGGCGGCGGGATGCCGCCATCGGGCAGCCAGCGCGAGCCGGTGAAGCGGCGCACGCCGCCGGTCAGCGCCTCCAGCCCGTTGGCCGCGGCCCAGGCGAGGACGCCGAGCGCCCCGAGCCCCAGCGTGGCCAGGGCGGTGCGCCGCGTCAGCCCGCCGCGTCGCGGGCCGGGCGCCGGCGGTCGGAGCAGCCGCCAGCGCCGCGGCAAAAGATGGACCAGCGCGATCGGGACCAGGAGCAGCGCGGCGATGACGTGCGCGGTCAGCATGGAGAACGGCCCGAGCGTGAGGATCCGACCCGACGCGACCCAGATGAAGCCTCCCGCCAGGGCGGCGAGCGTCAGCGCGGCGAGCGCCGCGCCCAGCGCCAGCCGTCCCCACCGGCGGCTGCGCAACGCCGGCGGGACGGAGCGCTTCAGCTTCCAGGCCACCGCCACCAGCAGCGCGCCGCCCAGCACGCCGTGCAGCACGAACAGGGGAGCCGTGGGAGGAGAGCCGGCGCGCAGGGAGAGGAGGCCGGTGGCCAGCTGGGCGGCCACCAGGACGGCCAGCAGTCGGTCGAGCGCCGCCGCGCTCATCGGTCCATCCTAAACCCCCGCTGCTAGGCTTCCGCGCGTGACACGCCGGACGTGGACGCTGTTCGCGGTCGTGCTCGGGTCCGGCATCGTGTTCCTGGACTCGACGATCGTCAACGTCGCGCTGCGCACGATCGGAGACCAGCTGCCGGCCACGCTGGTCGGGGTCCTGGAGGGCCAGTCGTACATCGTCAACGGCTACCTCCTCATCCTATCGGCCTTCCTGATCCTGGCCGGCGCCTTGGCCGACCGCTACGGGCGGCGCCGCATGTTCGTCATCGGGCTGGCGGGCTTCGGCGTCGCGTCGCTCGCCTGCGGCCTGGCGCCGACCATGGAGGTCCTCATCCTGTCGCGGCTGGTCCAGGGCGCCTTCGGGGCGGTGCTGGTGCCGACGTCGCTGGCGCTGATCAACGCCACCTTCGAGGGGCCGGAGCGGGGCCGCGCCTTCGGGCTGTGGGCCGCGGCGACAAGCGCGCTGACCCTGCTTGGACCGCCGTTGGGCGGGTTCCTGGTCGACACCATCGGCTGGCAGGTCGCGTTCCTGATCAACGTCCCGCTGTGCGCCCTCGGAGTGGGGCTGGCCATGGCGCGCGCCGACGAGAGCCGGAACGAGGATGCCGCCGGACGCTTCGACTGGGTGGGGGCGGTGGCCGTGGCACTGGCGGTCGGCGGGCTGGCGTACGGCGCCATCCGCGGCCAGGAGACGCAATGGACCGACACCACGGCCTGGCTGGCCCTGGCGATCGGCGCCGTGGCCACGCTCAGCCTGGTTCCACTCATGACGCTGCGTCGCGACGTACTGATGCCGCCATCGCTGTTCCTGTCGCGGAACTTCACGGTCACCAACGTCTCCACGCTGCTCATCTACGGCGCGCTGTACATGGTCTTCTACTTCGCCGCGATCTTCCTGCAGCAGGCCCTGGGTTATACCGCCCTGGCGTCGGGGCTGGCGTTCATCCCGGTCGACGTGGCGCTCGTCCTGCTCTCCACGCGCGCCGGCCGGCTGGCGGGCACCTACGGCCCGCGACGCTTCATGGCCTACGGGCCGGCGCTCATGGCCGTGGGCCTGCTGTGGTTCCTGCGGCTGCCCGCGGACAGCGGCGCGTGGCGCGCCAGGATGGCGGAGCCGGCCAGCCTGGTACCCTCGACCGGCTACCTGGTCGACGTTCTGCCGTTCACGCTGGTCTTCGGCATCGGCCTGGCCATCATGGTCGCGCCGCTCACCACCGCCCTGATGACGTCGATCCCGACCGGCAACTCGGGGCTCGCCTCGGCCATCAACAACGCCATCAGCCGCATCGGGCCGGTGCTTGCCAGCGCGGTCATGTTCATCGCCGTGTCGGCCGCGTTCTACGGCGGCCTGGCGGCGCGGCTCCCGGACGTGAACGCCTCGGACCCCGAGCTGCGCGCCGAGTTCTCCCCGCTGCGCCTCCCCGAGGATGCGTCACCCGCGCGCGAGCGCGCGGCACTGGAGGCCTCCACCGATGCGTTCCGGCTGGCGATGCTGATCGCCGCGCTGCTGTGCGCGGTCGGTGCCGCGGCGAACTGGGTCGGCATCCGCGACGAGGAGGCGCGCGCGCCGGGCTGAGCGCGCCGGGCTGAGCGCGCCGGATGGGCGGGCAAGACCCTGCGCTACCATCCGCACGATGTTCCCCATCGGCGACGAGAACGAGCCGGGCCACGGACCGGCCGTCGTCACGCTGGCCCTGATCGCGATCAACATCGGCGTGTTCCTGCTGCTCCAGGACTTCGGCAGCAACCGGGAGTTCACGTACGGCTGGAGCGCCATCCCGCGCGAGATCACCAGCGGGGTGGACCTGCTCCAGGCGCAGGTCATCACCGTCGACGGGCAGCAGCTCCGGGTTCCCCAGGCGCCAGGGCCGGACCCCATCCAGCTGACGCTGCTGTCGAGCATGTTCATGCACGCCGACCTGCTGCACCTGGGTGGCAACATGCTCTTCCTGTGGATCTTCGGCGACAACGTCGAGCATCGGGCCGGGCGCATCCTCTTCCTGGTGGCCTACCTCGGGGCGGGGCTTGCCGGCAGCCTGGCCCAGATCTGGAGCTCCGCCGATTCGCCAATCCCGACCCTGGGCGCCTCCGGGGCGATCTCGGGCGTGCTGGGGGCCTACATCGTCCTGTTCCCCGGCAACCGGGTAACGGTGTTCATGTTCCGGTTCCTGACCCGGGTGCCGGCGCTGGTCGCTATCGGCATCTGGATCGCCTTCCAGGTGTTCGCCAACTTCGCCACGCCCACCGCGGCGGGTGGCGTGGCCTACCTGGCGCACATCGGCGGCTTTGCGGCCGGCGTCCTGGCCGGGGTGGTGTTCCGCGCTCTCCCCTCCCGCCGCCGGGGCCATCGCCTCGGCTGACGCCCCGGGATCGCGCCGGTATCATTCCGGTGCCCACCCATTCGTCGCATTCAGGCCCGCCGCGCCGGAGGTTTCCTTGAGCCGATTCGCCCGGTTGGCGATGGCCGCATCGGTCGCGACCTACGTCCTGATCGTGGTCGGCGGCCTCGTGCGCGCCACGGACTCCGGGCTTGGCTGCCCGGACTGGCCGCTGTGCTTCGGCGAGTGGGTGCCGCCTGCCGAGCTGCACGCCTGGATTGAGCACAGCCACCGCCTCGTCGCGGCCCTGGCCGTCGGTCCGCTGGTCGGGGCGGTCGGCATGATCACGGTCTTCACGTCGCGGCGCCGGGACCGCGTCCTGCTGGTGGCGGCGGTGGTCGGCGGGGTGCTGGTCATCGTGCAGGCGCTCCTGGGCGCCCTGGTCGTGATCCGGCAGCTGCCACGCGAGCTCGTCACGGCCCACCTGGGCATGGCCCTCACGGTGCTGGCGGTGACCATCCTCATCGCCGATCGCGCAGCCAACGGACCACTGACCGGACGCCGCTCGGCGCTGCCCACGACGCTGATCGCGGTGACCGGCGCGGCCGTCTTCGCCCAGATGCTGCTGGGGTCGTGGGTCACCGGACACGACGCCGGCCTGGCCTACACGGACTTCCCGCTGATGGACGGCAGCCTACTGCCGCCGATCAGCGCGCCGGAGCAGGCGGTCCAGTTCGCCCATCGGGCCCTGGCGGTGGTCGTCACCCTGCTGGTCGCCTGGACGGCGTGGGCCGTCCGCCGGGCCACCTCCGAGCCGCTGCCCCGCCGGCTGGGCGTGGTCGGCGTGGGGCTGATCGGGGTTGAGCTGGTCCTCGGCGCGGCGAACGTGTGGTCACGGCTCTCGGCCCTCTTCGTGGTGCCGCACCTGGCCGTGGGTGCCGCGCTGTTCGCCGTGCTCGTCTGGCTGCTGTTGGCGGGGTTGCGCCTTCCGGAGGCCGGCCGCGCCGCCCCGCGACGCGCGGCTCCGTCCACGGCGGGCGCCGTCGGCACGGCCGGCGGGCTGGACAAGCTGCGGGCCTACGTGGCGCTGACCAAGCCGCGCATCATCGAGCTGCTGCTGGTCACGACCCTCCCCACCATGGTCCTGGCCGAGCGCGGCATGCCGTCCCCATGGCTGATGGCGGCGGTCGTCATCGGCGGGACGCTGGCCGCAGGCGGGGCGAACGCCATCAACCAGTTCGTGGACCGTGACATCGACCCGCTCATGCGTCGGACGCGGCATCGGCCCCTGCCGCGCCGCGCGGTGCGGCCCGGGCAGGCGCTGGCCTTTGGCGTCGGGCTCAGCGTCCTCGCCTTCGCGTGGCTGACGCTGACCGTGAACCTGCTCTCCGCGCTGCTGGCCGCGAGCGCCATCGGCTTCTACGTCTTCGTCTATACCCTGTGGCTGAAGCGGACGAGCCCGCAGAACGTGGTCATCGGCGGCGCGGCGGGCTGCGTACCGGTCCTGGTGGCCTGGGCGGCGGTCACCGGCGAGGTGGGCATCCCGGCGCTGGTCCTGTTCGCCATCATCTTCTACTGGACGCCACCGCATTTCTGGGCGCTGGCCCTGCGCTACCGGGCGGACTACGAGGCCGCCAACGTCCCGATGCTGCCCGTCGTCCGCGGCGAGGCCGAGACCGCGCGCCAGATCGTCCTGTACACCCTGCTGCTGGTGGCGGTCAGCCTCCTCCTCTTCCCGGCGGCCCGGATGGGGTTGATCTACCTCGTGTCGGCGCTGGTGCTGGGTGCCGCCTACGTGTGGTACGCGTTGCGGGTCGGCAGGAATGCCGACGACGGGCGCGCCGCCATCGGCCTGTTCAAGTACTCGACCAGCTACCTGGCCTTGCTCTTCGCGGCTATCGCAGCCGATGCGCTGATCCGGCTTCCCCTCGCGTAACCCAGGCACTGGGGCCACGCTCCACATGAGCACTGGCTGGCGTGCGGGTTGGCCCGCCGCATCGGGCAGGCCGGAGCGTGAGCTGCACGCCGGCGCGCGCGTGACGCTGGGGGGCCTCCTCTAGGTCTAATCCGCACCTGGGATGGAGCCCAGGGGAAGCCTGGCCCGGTGCATCGGGCCACCCGGCAGCGGGAACTCGGGAGCGGGGGGGGGCCGGCTAGAGGTGCTGAGCGCGCCGAGTAGCCGCCTCCGCGTCCAGCTGGGCGTCGAGGCGCGCGTCCAGGCGGGCGGTCCTGCGGTCCTCGTGGCGCACCCAGGCGGCCACCACGGCCGCCATGCCCACCAGGAACACGAGGTCGCCCCCGACCCACATCAGGATCCCGCCCAGCGACTGGTCGTCGACGGCGGTGGGCCCCCAGGCGCGCAGGTTGGTCAGGTAGTGCGGGTACAGGACGGCCGGCGCGCTCATCAGCGCCACGCCCAGGAACGAGTTCTGGGGCATGGCCAGGAACAGGTAGAAGAGTCGTACCGGGTAGGGCAGGCGCCAGCGCGACGGGTCGGCGCCGATGACCGGCCACCAGAACAGCAGCGCAGCGCCGAGGAAGGTGGCGTGCTGCAGGTAGTGGAGGGCCGCGTTTTCCAGCGCCTGGTCGTAGAGGGCGCTGAAGTGCCAGCCCCAGTTGACCGCGGCGAAGAGCAGCCAGCCGAAGAGCGGGAAGGAGATGACCGCCACGGCGCGGCTGTGCAGCACGCTCAGCAGCCCGCGCCGGACCGATGGCGACGCGGCGCGCAGCGCCAACGTCGCCGGTGCCCCCAGCAGGAGGAGCGGCGCGGCCACCAGCTCCAAGAGCATGTGCTGCAGCATGTGGACGCTGAACAGCACCCCCTCGTATGCCTCGATCGGGGAGTTGAGCGCCACGACGATGGCCGCCAGCCCGCCGCCGAAGCAGGCCGTCCGCCAGCGCGGGTGCGGGCGCCTGCCGGCAGCCGCCACGCGACGCGCGGCCCACAGATACGCCCCGCCGGCCGTGGCGACGCCGATCAGCGGCAGCGGGTCCAGGCTCCAGGCGAGGAGCACTCCCGGCAGCCGTGGCTCGGCGGCCTCCACGCCGTGGGCGAGGGCGAGGGCCGGCAGCAGGAGCGTCGCGAGGAGCGCCAGCAGCGACGGGAGCGACGCGCGGAGAAGGGGACGGAAGCTCATCCGGATCGGGGTCACGCGCCCATTCTGGCCCGGGCTCGCGGTGGCCGCCACGGGCTCGCTCAACGCCACGCGCGGCCTCGTTACAATAGGCCCCGTGCCGCCGCCAGCCACGCCTGGAGCGCGCGCCCGTAACGAGTCGACCCGGGCCCGATGGGCCCGCGCCACACCGTGACCTGAGGAGCCTCGAGACGAGCTGATGGGATCAAGCACGGCCCACTCCCGTTGGCGCACCGGCCACCGCGTCGGTTCCCTCCTGCTGCTGATCGCCGCGCTGGCCGGATGCGGGATGATCCCGCCCGAGCCGGAGACGGAGACCGCGCGCTCGGTCTTCACCCTGTACAACATCGTCCTCGCCATGGGCGCCGCGGTCTTCGTGGGCGTGGAGGGCTTCATCCTGTACGCCATCTTCCGCTACCGCCGCCGCGATGACCGGCTGCCCGACCAGCTGCACGGCAACAACCTGGTGGAGATCATCTGGACCGCCATTCCGACCATCATCGTGCTCATCCTGTTCGCCGCCTCGGCCATCACGCTCGGCGAGGTGGAGGCGCGGGTCGACGAGCCGGGCCAGACCATCGAGGTCACCGGCTTCCAGTGGCAGTGGGAGTTCCGCTACCTGGACGACGACGAGGACGACGAGAACGACCACACCGTGGTCGGCAGCCCGGCATCGCCGCCGGCCATGGTCGTGCCGGTGGGCGAGCCGATCCGGCTGGAGCTGACCTCGACGGACGTCGTGCACTCCTTCTACGTGCCAAACTTCCTGATCAAGCGCGACATGTTCCCGGCGGGCACCGAGGGCGGCGGGAACCAGCTCGAGTTCACCATCGACGAGCCGGGGACTTACAGCGGCCAGTGCGCCGAGTTCTGCGGCGACCTGCACGCGCGGATGACCTTCACCGTGGAGGCGCTGCCGCGGACCGAGTTCGACGAGTGGCTGGAGTCGGCCAAGGCGGGCGAGACGCCCGCGCCCAGCCGAGACGCGGCGGGCACGGTGCTCGAGATCAGCGCGGACGAGATCGCCTTCGACACCCGCGAGCTCAGCGCGCCCGCCGACCAGCCCTTCCAGATCCACTTCACGAACCTGGAGGGCGTGGTCCACAACGTCTCGATCTACGACGCCAACGACGCGGAGATCCTCATTGGCGAGCCCATCACCGGGCCCGATGCCGAGATCACCTACGACGTCCCGGCCCTGCCGCCGGGCGAGTACACCTTCATCTGTGACTACCACCCGGTCGCCGACATGACCGGGACCCTGACCGTGCAGTAGCGAGCGAGGAGCCGATGGCAACCACCACGCTGGCCCCGCGGGCCGGCACCTGGCGCCAGAGCTGGGTGATCGACTGGCTGACCACCGTCGACCACAAGAAGATCGGGATCCTGTACATCGTCAACAGCTTCCTGTTCTTCTTCGCGGCCGGCGTCCTGGCGCTCGTCATCCGCTCCGAGCTCATGGTCCCCGGCCTGCAGTTCGTGGACGAGGCCACCTACAACCAGGCCTTCACGATGCACGGCACGATCATGATCTTCCTGTTCGTGGTGCCGGTGCTGTCCGGCTTCGCCAACTACGTGGTGCCGCTCCAGCTCGGGGCGCCGGACATGGCCTTCCCGCGGATCAACGCGCTGAGCTTCTGGCTGCTGCCCCTGGGCGGCATCCTGATCTTCTCCGGCTACCTCTTCGGCGGCGCGGCGGCGGAGGGCTGGACGATGTACGCGCCGCTCTCCAACGCTCGCTACGCGGAGGGCCCGGGCACCGACCTGTGGCTCATCGGCCTGACGCTGGTCGGGACCGCCTCGATCCTCGGCGCCGTCAACATCATCGCCACCGTCTTCAAGATGCGGGCGCCGGGGATGACCCTGTTCCGGATGCCAATCTTCGTGTGGACCGTGCTCGCCACCGCCACGCTCATCCTGCTGGCCACCCCGGTGCTCACGGCCGGGCTGATCGCGCTCTTCATTGACCGCAACTACGGCGGCGCCTTCTTCGAGCCGTCGGCCGGCGGCAACCCCATCCTGTGGCAGCACATCTTCTGGTTCTTCGGCCACCCGGAGGTCTACATCGTCATCCTGCCGGCCATGGGCGTGGTCAGCGAGATCCTGCCGGTCTTCAGCCGCAAGCCGCTGTTCGGGTACCGCGCCTTCGTGTTCGCCACGATCGGCATCATGCTGCTCAGCTTCAGCGTGTGGGCGCACCACATGTTCACCACCGGCCAGGTCTTCCTGCTCTTCTTCGCGTTCATGACGGCGCTCATCGGCGTGCCGACCGGCGTGAAGATGTTCAACTGGATGGCGACCCTGTGGCGCGGCTCGCTGGAGTTCACCACGCCGATGCTGTTCGCCCTGGGCTTCATCACCATGTTCCTGATCGGCGGCATCAGCGGCGTGATGCTGGCCTCGCCGCCGGTGGACTTCCACCTCCAGGACACCTACTTCGTGGTCGCGCATCTGCACTACGTCTTCTTCGGCGGCAGCGTGTTCGGCGTTTTCGCGGCGACGTACTTCTGGTTCCCCAAGATGACCGGGCGGCGGCTCAACGAGCGCCTGGGCAAGGTCCACTTCTGGATCCACTTCATCGGCTTCAACCTGGCCTTCTTCCCGATGCACCCCCTGGGGATCTCGGGCATGCCGCGCCGCGTCGCCGACTACTCGCCCGATGCCGGGTTCACCCTCTGGAACATCGTCTCGACCGTGGGCGCCTTCATGATCGCGATCAGCGTGCTGCCCTTCCTGGTGAACCTGGTCGCCACCCTGATCAACGGCGAGCGCGTCGGCGACGACCCGTGGGAGGCGAACACGCTCGAGTGGGCGACCACCTCGCCGCCGCCGCCCTACAACTTCGACAGGCTGCCGCCCATTCGCAGCGAGCGGCCGGTCTTCGACCTGCGCCACAAGCACGACGCGGAGCACATGGCCGCGGAACGGCGGGCGCCCGAGGAGGGCACGGCATGACCGTCGACGCCCCGACCAGCATGAGCGCCGACATCGGCGCGTCCCACGCGGAGATCGGTCACCGCGAGGCCGGCATGCCCACCCCGCTGGTGGGCATGCTCCTGTTCATCGCCAGCGAGGTGATGTTCTTCGGCGGCCTGTTCGCGGCGTACTTCAACGCGCGTGCCGCCTTCCCCGGGGAGTGGGGACCGCCGCCGCCGGCCCACGCGCTGGAGATGCTGCCCATCGCGCTGCCGCTGACCCTGGTGCTGGTCGCGTCCAGCTTCACCATGCAGTTCGGCGTGTGGGCCATCCGGCGCGGCGACCAGAGGGCGCTGCGCAACTGGACGGCGGTCACGCTGTTGCTGGGGGTGATGTTCCTGGCCGGACAGCTGTACGACTACTCGATCCTGGGCTTCGGCATCGGCGATGGAGTGTTCGGCACGGTCTTCTATACGCTGACCGGCTTCCACGGCGCGCACGTCTTCGGCGGCGCGGTGGGGCTGACGATCCTTCTGGCGCGATCGGTGCAGGGCCAGTTCAGCGCCCGCAACCACGTCGCGGTCGAGGCGGTCAGCATGTACTGGCACTTCGTCGACGTGGTGTGGATCGCCCTGTTCACGACCCTCTACATCCTGGGCTAGCGAGGCGAAGGCGTGAGCGACACCACCAGCGGCTTCCTGATCCTGGGACTCGGGATCGTCCTGATCCTGGCGCTCGTCTTCGCGGTGACGCTGCGCTCAGGCCGCGCCACCGCGGCGCGCCCGACGCCGCCGCCCGGCGTACACCTGCCGCCGCCGAGCTTCCTGCCGGTGGTGATGTCGGTCGGCGCTGCCATCCTCGGAACCGGGCTCATCTTCAGGCCGGGAGAGCCGTGGGACTTCCCCGTGCTGGGCGCCATCTCGGGCGTGATCCACCCCATCATCGGCCCGGTCGGCCTGGTCGTGATGGTGCTGGGCACCTGGGCGTGGGTGCGCGCCGCCAGCCACGAGTGGCACGACACGGAGCACGGCTCGCACGACACGGCCGCGCACTGACCCCATGACGGTCGCCACCGGAACGCGCGGACCGTCGCGACGGACGCTGCATCCCGGTTCCCCGGCCGAGCGCATCGGCAGCCGCCTGCCACGCGGCTGGCTGGTGGTCGCGGCGGTGCTCCCGCTGGTGCTGTTGGGCGCGTGGGCGACCTGGCTCGTCTCGCGCGAGGCCGGATCGCGCGGTGCCAGCATCGGCACCGAGGCGCCGGCATTCGCCCTGGCCGACCTGGACGGCAACCCCGTGCGCCTGGCCGACCTGCGCGGGCGGCCGGTGATCGTGAACTTCTGGGCCAGCTGGTGCGGCCCCTGCGTCGACGAGTTCCCGATCCTGCAGCAGGCGGTCGACGAGCGCGGCGCCGATGGGCTGGCGGTGGTCGGCATCGTCTTCCGCGATAACTCCGAGACGGCCCGCGGCTTCATGCAGCGGATGGGCGCCACCTGGCCCGCGGTCATGGACCCGGGCGAGGACACCGCGGAGCGCTACGGCATCTTCGGGCCACCGGAGAGCTTCTTCATCGACGCCAACGGTATCGTGGTGGCGCGCCAGATCGGCCCGCTCAGCCGCTCCGACATGGAGCGCCACCTTTCCGGGCTGTTCGCCGAGGAGTGACGCAGATGACGAAGAACCTTCCCGCCACGCGGCCGGAAGAGGCTCCGCTGGTGATCGACACGGTGCACGACCTGCACCCGGACCATCACGATCCGCAGCACCAGGTGATCGAGCAAAACGTCGCGGTGGGCGTGCTGCCACTGGCCCTGGTGACCCTGCTGGTCCTGGCCTTCGTGGCCGCTGCCTGGACCTTCCTGGCCGCCCTGCCCGCCGCCTGACCGATGCCCTCCTCGCCGATGCCCGAGCCGGCGATCGAGGTCCGCGGGCTGCACAGGCGGTACGGCTCCGTCGAGGCCGTGCGCGGCATCGACCTGCGGGTGGAGGCGGGGGAGGTGTTCGCGCTGCTCGGTCCCAACGGCGCGGGCAAGACCACCACGGTCGAGATCCTGGAGGGCCATCGCGCGCGCAACGCCGGCGAGGTGCGCGTGCTGGGCCACGATCCGGCCCGCGCCGAGCGCGCGTACCGGGAACGGATCGGCATCGTCCTGCAATCCACCGGCGTGGAGGAGTACCTGACCGTGCGGGAGGTGGTGGAGCTGCACGCCGGCTACTACCCGCGGCCACGGGACCCCTACGAGGTGATCGCCCTGGTCGGCCTGGAGGAGCAGCGCGACCGACGCGTCATCAAGCTGTCCGGCGGCCAGCGGCGGCGCGTCGACCTGGCCGTGGCGCTGGCCGGCGACCCGGAGCTGCTGTTCCTGGACGAGCCCACCACCGGCTTCGATCCCTCCGCCCGGCGCCAGGCCTGGGACATGATCCGCGGCCTGACCGGGCTGGGGAAGACGATCTTCCTGACCACCCACTACATGGACGAGGCGCAGCTGCTCGCCCACCGGGTGGCCGTGATCGCCGACGGCCGGATCGTGGCCGACGGCAGCCCGCGCACGCTGGGGGGTCGCCACGAGGGTGTGACGACCATCGGTTTCGGCCTGCCCGACGGGGCGGAGCTGCCGGACCGCTTCGGGGCGGAGCGCCGCGACGACCACTACCGCCTCGAGACCCATGACCCG